>JAUNSQ010000104.1 GCA_030539135.1 Synergistaceae bacterium
GTATCTCAAATCGAGAGGGCGTTCTGAGAATACCCTCATAAGCTATTCTGTTGATTTAAAACAGTTTGCCGAGTACCTTGAAAAGCAAGAAATAGATGACGTCTCAAAGATCGATATCGACGCCGTCAGAATATTTTTGAGCAATATAATCGGCGTTGGTAACGCTAAAACGTCCGCCGCGAGGAAGTTGTCCGCGGTCAGGGGGTTTGTCAGGTGGCTTGAAAGCAGGAAATACCTGCAGGTTGACCGCATGGCTGGATTAAAGGGTCCCAAACTGTCTACGTCGATACCGAGGGCGCTGTCCTACGAGGATACCGACCGTTTGCTCACGGAGGGGCCTGAACCTGGCCCGCACTTTATGAGAGACCACCTTTTGCTGGAGCTGATGTATGGTTCCGGATTAAGGGTCTCAGAACTTATTGGCTTAAATTGGGAGGATGTCGATATGGACTCCCGCACCTTCAGGATCATGGGGAAGGGCGAGAAAGAACGTATCGCGCCGTTTGGGAGGCAGGCCGCGGAACTGCTGGAGGAGTGGCATGACGTCAAGGGCGCGGATGCGTCCGGGCCGGTATTTACATCGGAGAAGGCCGCGGAAAGGCTTACTGTGCGTACTGTGCACAGGGCCGTAAAAAGGGCGGCCGCGAGAGTCGGTTTGCACGGTGTTTCGCCCCATACGCTGCGTCATTGTTTCGCGACGCACATGTTGGAGAGAGGAGCTCCTCTAAGAGTTGTACAGGAACTTCTGGGACATGAGAGCATAGCTACGACGCAGAGATACTTGTCGATAACTACGGAGCAGATCAAAAAAAGTTATATGGATGCACATCCCCGGGCACGGGGTTAGCGGTATAAATCTTAGGAGGTAATTTTGAGTTATGGATACACCCAAAGAAATTATTGAAGCAAGGCCAAAGATACTTAATCAGTCAGCTATGCAGGATCTTCTTGAAAAAACAAGGGCTATAAGCAAAGTCCTGCAGTCGCGCAAGGACAGGGGAGCCCCTGATTATCCACAGCTTGCGAGATTGATGTCAGATTTGTCTACGGCAAATGTTTATGTGATAAATACGGAAGGTCATATCCTAGGCTATGCGTGGCTGAGCGAGTATGACTGCCCGACTATGACGGAAATGCTGCTTAACGGCACAATGCCTAAGCCGTATGTTGAAAAGGTCAATGGGTTCCATGAATCTGTGCTTAATCATACCGACCATGGGTTCTGCGCTTATTCCGAGCAGCAGCCCTGCACATATTCCAACAAGCATGTGCTGCTCGTTCCTATAAACGGGTCCGGCGAAAGGCTTGGCACTCTGATACTCGCGCGTTTTGGCTTTCCGTTTGACACCCGCGACTTGGTCTTGGCTGAATATCTCGGAACAGTTGTTGGCATAGAGATGCTCAACGATAAGGGCAAGCAGATCGAGGAGCGCGGCCGCGAACGTCTCGTCGTCCAGATGGCCATGAGGGCGCTCTCGTACTCTGAAGTCGAGTCGATCAGGCATATAATCGGTGATATGTCAGACTCAGAGGGCGTTGTTGTAGCCAGTAAAGTTGCCGATAGGGTCGGCGTCACCAGAAGCGTTATAGTAAACGCGCTGAGAAAACTTGGCAGCGCCGGCATTATTGAAAGCCGCAGCCTTGGCATGAAGGGTACTTATATTAAGATACTAAGCCCGCTCTTCCTTGAAGAGTTAGGTATAGACCACAGCAAATAGGGGGCCACTATTTATGACAAGAGTATTGATTGCGGAAAATTCAACGCACATGAGGGTTATTTTGCGCGATATTCTTGTACGCAGCGGATACGATGTCGTTGGCGACGCGAAAGACGGCAGGACGGCTGTGGAATTATGCGCGAGTCTCAAGCCGGATATAGTCGCGCTCGATGTTTCCATCAGGGACAACGACTACCTTGTCACGCTGAAAGCCATCAAATCTATAGAACGCTTCAAAGCCCCGGTCGTTATGATAAGTTCCATCGGCCAGCAGAACAACGTGATAGAGGCTTTGAGAGCAGGAGCGGTCGACTTCATAATCAAGCCGTTCCAGGCCGAGAGGGTAGTTGAAACGATAGAGAACGCGCTGCGTTAGTTTTTTATAAATCAGGAATTATAATTTTATTCGGAGGATTGTTCGCACATGTCAGAAAAAGCCCCTGCACAGGCTGAAATAAATATCGGGGATGTACTAAACGGAACGGTAGAACATCTTGCTCCATACGGAGCATTTGTAAGACTCGAATCTGGCCAGAAGGCCATGATCCACATATCAGAGATATCGCACAACTACATAAAAAAGGTTGAAGACGTCCTGGAAGTAGGAGAAAAAATAACAGCTAAAGTTATCAAGATAGACGACAAGGGACGGATAGACCTTTCCATAAAGGCTACTCAAGTCAAAGAAGTCCGCCCGCCCGTACATCGCGAAGACGACTTTGAAAAGAAGCTGACTAATTTTCTAAAATTCAGCGATGAAAAGATCGCGGATTTGAATAATAAGTGCAAGGACCCCCGCGCTTCGACGAAGAGACGCACAGGAAGCAGCCCTTCTGGGAAAAAATAGTTTGTCTCTCAAAGAAAAAATGCATTGGGATAACCTGTCTGAGCGGGACAGGCGAGTTGTGTCCGCGCAAAACGCCGACAGAAAATTCGACATGTCTCTTGTGTATGCCGTCGCTAAACGGTGTGGGGCAGGGTATCTCCAAGTCCTTGTCTGTAGTCCGTTTTCCGCCGATATCGTTCCCTTTCCAACTCTGTTCTGGCTGACATGTCCATATCTGGCTAGGAAATGCGGAGAACTAGAGTCGCGGCAAAAAATCAGCGAGCTGGAGAGTGTTTTTGAACAGAGGGAAAGTGAAGTAAAAAGGTGGCACGAGGAATATTCAACGCTTAGAGCCGAACTTGTCACGCCGGAAACGGAAGGGACAGTAAAGAAAAAGTCGGAGTCGATGTGGAATTCCTTCGTGTCCTCTGGTGCGGGCGGGATGAACTGGCGCGACGCCCCCTCGGCGGTGAAATGTCTCCATCTCCAGACTGCCGGGTACTTGGGTATGGGATGGCATCCGGCTGAGGACAGTTTAAAATCCATGCTCGGAAATTTTGAATGCGATAACTGTATATGTAATTCTTCACAGCGCGAAGCGTGAAAGATTTTCCTGTAAAATTGGCATTACCCATTGACTTTCTTAGAAAACACTGTAAAATACTCCAACGTGATACTCGTTTGAGCCGTTAGCTCAGTTGGCAGAGCACCGGACTTTTAATCCGGGTGTCCCGGGTTCAAGTCCCGGACGGCTCACCATTTTCGCGGTCCCATCGTCTAGAGGTCTAGGACACCGCCCTTTCACGGCGGCGACATGAGTTCGAATCTCATTGGGACTGCCAAATTTTTGTCCATTGCCAGCGTAGCTCAGCTGGTAGAGCAGCGCACTCGTAATGCGCAGGTCTCCGGTCCGAATCCGGACGCTGGCTCCAGCACAATGACCGACTTTGTAGGACTTTCCTGCAAAGTCGATTTTTTTATCGACATTTCACAGCTTTCATTAATTTTGCCCACACCTCTTAGCCGCATCTGGTCTATAATCTTTGCAAAAGTATTTATCGAGGAGCATGTTTTATGAAGCAGATCGACGGAAATAATAATCATGGCGCGGCTGAGGTGCCGGGGCTTTCTGCCGCGAACGGCAAGAGAGTCTATTTTGTGCGGCATGGGATGACGGAATGGAACAAGCTGATGCGCTATCAGGGCTCGACCGATATACCTCTCTCTGACCGCGGCAGGGATCAGGCGCGGCGCGCAGGTCTCAGACTGAGATCACTTAGTGGGCGCGCGTCAAAAATCATTTGCAGCCCGCTCGCAAGGGCGAGAGAAACAGCCGAGATAATCGCCAAAGAATTAGGAGTTACGCAGATAGAGGCATGGGACGAACTGAGAGAAGTCGGCTTTGGTTCGTGGGAGGGGCTTACCGTCCCGCAGATCATTAAGAAGGACGGAGAGGATTTCTTCAACAAGTGGCGCAACGACCAGCTTAGTTACGCTCCCGAAGATGGCGAGCCATGCCGCAGTTATTTTTTAAGGGCGGAGGCCGCCGCCGATAAGCTGCTCACGAAAAGCGAAGACTGCGATATCGTTGTAGGACACGGAGCCTTTTTCCGGGTATTGCTCATCCCGCTGCTTTCTCAGCCGAAGAGCAGTATCTTCTGGCGCGCCCGGCTGGATAATTGTTCTATATCCGCTGTTGATATAGACAATAAGGGCAGGGCGTCTGTCGCATTTTTGAACGACGCGCTCCATATCGACGCGGATATCAGCGAAATAGGGGATATCCCCCTCCAATGATTTTATTTGTCGCGTTATTATGTTAAAATTAAACGCATGATGTTGCTGTGCCCGAAATGAAGTTGCCGGAGAGACGTTGATATGAAAAATAATAACGATGAAATAGATATCGAGCAGCAGAAACTGAAAGAAGAATATGAAGCAGAGCTCTGGGAGAGATGCGCGTCCGGTGATGAGGACGCGAGAGACAACCTTATCCTCGCGTATAGGCCGATGGTCTATTGGCTGGCTAAGAAGCTCAGAGTCCCGTACAGCACATATCCAGACCTTATACAAGAGGGGATAATCGCCCTTATAAACGCGGTCGACGCGTTTGACCCGCAGCGCAGCAACCGTTTTTCCACTTACGCTTATTACAAGATCAGAGGCAGGCTTATCAATTATTTGCAGAGGGTGGAGGCGAAAGCTCCCGTCCCCGTCGATGAGATTTTCCTTACAGACGAGGAGAAGCTCTCATCCGTGCACCTTGCGGAGGTCGATACGGCCGAATGGACGATCGACCTGCAGAACGCGCTGAAATCTCTTACTGAGCGCGAGGCTTCAATAATCCACGCGCTTATAATAGACGGACGCGCCGCCAGAGATATCGCGTCCGAGATCAACCTTGACGTCAGCCATGTCTACAGGATCCGCCGCAAGGCTCTGTCAAAGTTAAGAGAATGGTTCTCGCTTTCCGCGCATGAGACCACATCTTCAATATGAACAGGGATAATATTATCGCTCCCACACATATGAAAGGTAACGACGGAAGATGAAGAAAAGGATCGCAAGGATACAGAGATGGCTGAACAGGCTTGCGGCAGCCTGTGAAAATAAAAAATGGGACTCCGCTATCGCGGAGGTCGATTGCCTCAGTGCGGAAGTACGCGATATGCGCGAGGCGATATCGGATGATATGGTCTCCGAACCACAGGAGCGCAGCGCGCCTGTTTGGGGGCTCAAGCAGAGCGTCCTATGCCTAAAGGTTCTCGCGGTCGCACTCTTGATAGTGATGTCGACCACACTGCCGCTGGCGATAGAGGCCGACAAACCATTTTCTGCCGACGTTGCGACCGCCGGGAAGGAAAAATCCCAGGAGAACCTCCACTGGGTCACGCAGGAGGAGCTGGAGCTGCTGCAGGTGCTTCGCGCGGATATGTCGCAGAGGAACAACAATAACAATTCAATGGGGCTTGCCCCTAAATCATTGCCAGTGCGGACTTCCGCGAGGAACTCCCGAGCTGGCGGCGCTGTAAAGCAAGAAAAGCCCGCTAAAAAGACATTTTGGGCGAAAGAAGATATTTTAGCTCTGGTGCAGGTCGGAGAAAAAGCTTTAAGAGGAGAATCTTCGGCTATAATTGTTGTTAAGTAAGCCTGAACAAGTATAATATATAGTATTGTCAGTATATCTTAGAGGATTGGTTCATGTGTCATCCCGTCCTAAACTTACAGCTGTGTTGATGTGCGCGTTGA
>JAUNSQ010000105.1:0-665 GCA_030539135.1 Synergistaceae bacterium
TATGTCGCCCAGCATTACGTTCACTTTGCCTTGGATCTCATCGGCTGTCGTCCGAGCCCAGTTTTTATTCAGTCCAGCCGCTTCCGCGACAGCTAATATCTCCTTCATACCGGGGTCTTTGCCATTGCCGTTTACGCTCGTGGCGTGTTCGCCGCCTATGGAAGAACTATAGGTAAGGTCATACGTGGGCGACATTTTCCATGCCCAAGCCTCGTCGTCAAAGACGTAGCTGAAATTTTTGGAGTGGTCGTCTCTATTGTGCGCGAAAACGTTGAAACACATCAAACTGTACATTTTTCCAACCTGATCAAAGTCGTTAGTCAGTTTTAGAGTAAGTTTCATCAACTGCAAGTAATCCAGATTAGGGACACGGTGGCTCGTTTCTAGTATGGCGCTTGCCGACAGCGTATGGACTCTTTTTTTCCGCCCAAATTCGCCGTCAACTCGGTCAAACCGTTTTACGCCGAAATATCCGGGGCACCTTTTAGACGGAAAAAGCCTTGTCACAGGCATGTCGACGCCGCACTCTTTGGCGCACAGCGAGTAAAGATATTCCTCTTCGCCGATACTGACGCTGTCTGTTGCCGCTGGAAATTTTACTATCCAATCTTCGTCACCGCAGGTCGTAAGTATTTTAGGTCTGGCTCCGCCGGAAGACCCTCCAA
>JAUNSQ010000105.1:675-5791 GCA_030539135.1 Synergistaceae bacterium
TTGTTCCCGAGCAAATTCGAACAAGCCTGAGACAGCGCGTCAAGGTCGTTCTCCGTCCGTTCGACGCTCATGTCTATTTCCGGCTCATACGTCAGCGCGCCCATTCCGGCCGCTCCCACTATGGCAAGACGTTGGAACTCCGAGACAGATCGAGGAGAAACCCCGCCTCTTTTCAGCATCCTATCGACAAGAAGCCTTCCCCATCCATCGGGCAGACTATCAGCAAAAACGCCAAACACCCCTCCGAAAGGTTCCTTCTTGGGAACAAACACCTCTTTGCGAAGGGGAAGGCTGAATGGGCTTATCGCAAAACCGGACGCAAGCCACAAATCATCATACTCAAACGCCGCAAGTCCATTCGGCGTCTCGGCCAAAATTCCGACTGAACGTTCGTTATACTTCACCGCGAGCGATTTTATCTTGTTCATCTATGACCTCCTGTATTGAGGCGTAATGTTTCTTCGAGAAAAGGGCGGAAAATTCTTCCTCGCACTCCAGCGCGACAGCAATTTTGATAAGCGAGCGCAGAGATATTTCACCGCTCTGCTCGAAGCGCTTCAGCGACCCAAGGCTTACGTCGGCTTTACGGCTTAGTTCTGATTGCGATAGGTGAAACGCCCTCCTCCGAGCGCGCACCTTTCGCGCCAGTTCGGCGGCGATCTCATCAGGGGTCTTTTGTTCCCATGGCATTATATTCATGGCTAATATATTAGCTAATATAGCCATATTTGTCAATCAATAGCTAATATATTAGTTATTATTAGGAGAGATAAATACCCGGCAAAATAATTATTGTCTCGTTTGGCGGCAGCTATGCCAATCACGGCGCGGTACGGCATTTATATTAAGAGATTACCTTGGAAGAATGGAAAGGCGAGAAACACGGAGTAGTCCGCGCCTCTCGCCTTTTATAAATACGCCTACCAAACAGTTCGTTCAAAGTGCATATACGAAACCCTGTCGTCGGTTATTTTAAATTTTATATGACTTTCTACGTCAAGACCTTCGCCATCCGATAGTCTTTCCCAGTTCTTTCCTGCGACCGCGAGCAGGTCGTCCACGCTGGAACCGATATTAACGCCGTTGAACGTTATCTTGCACGGAGCCGTAACGATCAATTTTGACAGCCACGGAGTTCCAACCGATTTACCATTTTTCGCGGCAACGCCAATGCGTACCGTAAATCCGTTATAGTCATAAGTTGTTAATCTGACGACCTGTCCCCACGCATCAAAATTAGGATAACCCTTCACGTCTCTTATCGTCGTTTTTCTCGGCTTTCCAAATTTTTTCAATATAAGCTCCTTCGTCCCATAATTTTTATCAAGGTAATTAATTATTGCTAAACATTCAGGAATTCCATCGACATCCGGGTCATATTTCGGTTTTATTATCGGTTTCGCGGTCGCTTTTGAACCGGAGGCTTTCACGCTTCCTCCCGACGTTCTGACTGGCGCGGAGCTCCTGCCCCCTGCCGCAGCGGTCGTTTGTGATGGTGCGCTTTCGGAGGCCGACGTCGTTACAGCCGCGCCGGACGGTGAAGACGCGGCAGAGCCGCTTGGCGACATCGCGCTTGAGTCTACCGTTGACGGCCTTGGGTCGGATGGTGCAGCGGTCGGCCCGGACGAATAGCCACCTCCGTTCTCCACCTTTCCGGTCAGTCTGCCGTTGGGGTCTAGCACAGCGGTAAGTACGTTAGCCAGCAGTCCGGCAAAGCCTTCCGCCTGCGAGCTGTCAGTCGCGGCCAACGGCTGCTCGGAATATGACGCGGCGTATGCCGAATAGCCGCCCTTCGTGCCCAGCGTGCTTTCCTGCACGCCCTTTCCGGCAGCCGAGGCAAACCATTTGTCCGCCTCTGTCTGGCTGCGTTCGACGCCCGCGCCCTCTTTATAAATGTGCCCCATGAAATACTGAGCCATCGGGTTGCCGCCGTTGGCTGAGACGAGCATCCACTTAGCCCCCTCGGTCGGCTTGATATCTGTCCCGTGTCCCTGTATATAGCTTATCGCGAGCATCAGGGCCCCCTGCATGCTGCCCTTCTCGGCGGCCTTGAGGTAATACGGGAACGACTCGTTATACTTCTCCTGCCCGTAGTAGCAGCTCGCGAGCGGCATATACGACGCGGCGTTGAAGCTGTCCTGTTTCAGCGCGAATATCTCGTCTTCGGTCAGGTATTTGTTAGCCTTCATGTCCTCCTGATAGAACCTCTCGTACCTGCGCATAGCCACGCCGAGGTTGTCGGCGGAGGCGGCTGACGCGCAGAGAGCGAACATGACGGCGAGGCAGACCATAAGTTTATTTTTCATCATTTATGCCCTCCGCTACATCGTGACGCGGATGGTGCAGCGCCCTCTTGACATTGGAGCCTTCCTGAACGGGACCATCCTTATGCCGTTTTTGTTCTTTGGGCTGTGCGTGCCCCTGTTGTCTTTCTCGCTGATATCTGTTTTGTACTCAAACTTCTCAGGGACTACTTCAAATATCGTCTCGCTCTCCCTGCCATACCACGCCGCGCCCTTTGTCTCAGCTATCCAATACACAAATTTAATGTCGCCGCCATATTCATGATAGACCTCTCGTGAGGAGTTAGGGGGAACGCTCCACCATCCTCTCATTAAAGCATCCCAGGAAGGTACTTTTAGCCCCAACGCAAAGTTCACTTCCATATTCGTGTCGTTCCTGAGCGTTATGTAATAGCTGTAAGCCTGAGCCTGCGACGGCGGCAGTGCCGTAAACGCCGCCAGAGCCGCGAGTATAAGGACAAGTCTTTTCATTTTCATACCTCCTGCGTAGATATTTATTTGGACGACGTGACAGACAGCGTTATCCTGCCCCTGTTCACGGGAGATTCATAGAAGGCGACCTTTCGCGGGTTTCTCAAGTCGCTAGGGATATGATCCTGCTTGTTCGCGTTGTCGTCGTAGTATGTCGCATATTCCAGCTTCCCGTCAGCCACAACATACTGCCTGTTCTCCCGCACGTTCCCGCGCCATTCCGCGCCCGCCTTTGGCGACATCGCGTACCACTCTATCGTGTCCCCGGGTGAAGAACCGGTCTCCATATATACCTCTTTGCTCGTGTGGGCGGGTATCCTATACCATCCCGTAACGGTGCGCCTGTTCCCTCCGCCGAGACTGCAAGCCAGAGCGTAGAGAACTTCCTTGCCCGTCCTGTTGTCGAACGTGATATAGTAGCTCGCGCTCGCCTCCGACGCGAAGGAAAGCGCTGCGGCAAACAGGAGCGCCACTGTCAAATAACGAGATACATTCTTCATTTTGATGCCTCGCGCGTTATTCCTCGGCCTTGGGAGCTTCGTTCTGCGGCGACGTCTCCGTTGGCTGCGGCTGTGTCGGGGCGACTGCTACTGTAGGCGTTTGTCTCACTGCTTCCGCTGCGTTTGGGTCGAAATTCAACAAGCTTTTGCTTCCGCAGAGCGGGCATTTCTTACCTCCGCCAAGCAGTACGATAATACCTATTAAAACCAGAAGCGGTCCAATTATCCACCCCAAGAGGGGCAAGAAGTAAAATAAAAGAATACCGATTACAATCGTCAAAATCCCGGGTACTAAATTCTTCGACGTTCCAACCATACGTTTGCAGTTCGGACAATACTTATCGGCCATATTAAAATTCCTCCTTGGTATTATTCTTTTTTATATATATTTCATGGGGACGCAGAATAAGCGCGTCCCCATGCTATGGCTGTTGTTATTTCTTTCCTCCAGCTTCTTCTTCCCAATATAAAAATTTACCAGATTTGGCGTCTATTTTGAACTCATATACTATGCCATGGCAAGCTGCCTTGCCCTTATAGAGTTTACGTCCGTTATCGCCGTAGTCTGTCTTAAATTCTATGATATCGTCCTCGACGGCGCCTATTAGCCTATGGAGTACCATAAATTGGGCGTATCGCGGCGTAACGCCGTATTTCCTCTCAGGGTCGATACTATCCATCAATATATCGCTTTTTGAAGGTACTTCGCGTGTGATTTTATACTCGTGTTTTATTACCTTTCCGTTGTAAGCGCCTATAGCGTATCTATATTTAATGCCCTTGGCGTAAAATTCTATCTCATATACCGTCCTGCCGTCGTCAGCGCCGAGCTTACATTCCACCGCCCTTGTATCCTGTTGTCTTACATTGGCATGTTTGTAGGCCATATTTTCTGCTATTGCGTCCCCGACCATTGTCGAAGCGAAAGCTGTGGCGGCAAATATAATACAGACCAGCGATGTGGTCAGGTATATAAGTGTTTTTGTGTGGTTTTTAACTTTGATGTTGTTCATATATTCCCCTACCCCTTCGGATTTAGTTCGTAGAAAATAATTATTGGGGCGTATTTACATACGCCCCGTGTAATAATTATTACTATCTCTTTCTTCTAGCTATTGCCGGGATAACAGCCAGGAGCATCATGGTTCCCCAGCCGGTATTGCATCCGCCGCCGCCGGCTTCTTCGGGAGCCGGTGTTGGCTGTATACGTGTGGTCACGTTTACCGTGCATGTCGCTGTCAGCTTATCGCCGTTTATATCATATCCGGCTGTCGTGGCTGTAATGGTCGCCGTGCCGTTGCCCATCGCCGTTACCGTGCCGTCCGGCGCTACGCTTGCTACGTTAGTGTCGCTGCTTGACCATGTCACCGTCTTTACCGTAGCGTTAGACGGGTTTACCGTGGCTATGAGCTTACGCATATAAGCGGAGGTATCGAGCGTTCCATTAGACGCGTTGAGTTCCAGGTTTAGCGTCGTCGTGTCGAGCGTTACGCCCGTAACGTCTACTACGCTGCCGTCATATACCCGTATCGTATATGTCTTTGTCTTGCCAGCGTTAGTCGCCTGTATCGTTACGAACCCGGCTTTAGAGGCTGTGAACTCAGTAGTTGCTCCACGTGTCGCCGATATCACGCCGTTCTCAGCGCCTGACGTTATCGTCCAGTCAGTGTTCGCCGGGTCGAAGTCGGCTGTAGTGGGTACAGGGGTCGTAGAGAGTGTAGACTTAGCGCCTATTGCTACTCTGCTTCCGGCAGTGCTTGCAATATTTATGCCTGTAAGCGTTCTCGGGTCTGTCGCCACTACTGTGACGTATGAGGTATGACCTTTAGCTGTTACCTGTAC
>JAUNSQ010000106.1 GCA_030539135.1 Synergistaceae bacterium
AAGTGTGTGTTCGATTATAGATGATGGGGATAGGTATTGGAAGTCAAGGTCAAAGGCAAAGTCAAGGTCAAAGCCACCTTAGGCCGCATAGAACCACTGCGGCCAGACAAGAAGGAACGGTATCCAGCATCCCGCCACTCCGTCTCACCGTAGTGACCCGCTCCAGTCTCACCGCAGTGTTTCTATGCGGTGAAAGGCGTCTTTAAGCTCTAGTTTTCGATTTTCTAACCCATCTTCGGCTCATAGAACGCGAAGTCGTTTTTGTCCTTCCGTTTGACGCTGTAGAGGGCGATGTCGGCTTTTTTATACAGGGCCTTGAACGTATCTTTGCCCGCTTCTCCCGCGACGACGCCTACGCTGGCGCGCAGCGGGAATTTTTTATCGTCGTCGAGCCATGCGCCCGCGAGCTTCTTCATCAGCGAGCCGACTATCTTATGCCGCCTCTCGTCGCTTTCGATGTTCTCTATGAAGACTATAAATTCGTCGCCTCCGATGCGCCCAATTATGTCTGTGCGGCGGAAGTGGCCCTTTAATGTGTCCGCGAGCAGGCATATAGCCTTGTCGCCGCCCGGGTGCCCCAGAGTGTCGTTTATCGTCTTGAGGTCGTCTATGTCGGCGATGAGCAGGAGGCATTTCTCGCCGTTTGCCTCGCCCATCAGCCGACGTTCTATCGCGTCAAGGGCCGCCTCCCTGTTGAGGACTCCCGTCATGCCGTCGGTGTCGGCCTTCTCTTGGACTTTGCGCATGGCCAGCAGTTCGTTCGTTATGTCCTTGTAGGATATGGCCGCCGTGACGGGAAGCTCGCCGTCCGCGTCGTATTCGATGATGGAGTATCGCACGTCGGCCCAGATCGACTCGTCCTCATTGACGCGAATGTGGAGGGTCGCCTCGCCCTCCGACTTGCCGCTGTGTATATCGCGGAAGAATTTTCTGGCGTCCTCGGCGCTCTCCGGCAGGATGTCGCCCTTTTCGATGAGGGATTCGGGCAGGTTCTCTATGACTTTCGGCATTCTCGGCTTATTGAGTCCCGAAGCCTCGGCGTACTGCGTCCTCGTCGGGATGTCATAGCGGTGTACGGAGCGGTTGGAGTGCTGCGCGACCATGCGGAAGATGCGCTCTTTCTCCCGCGCCGCCTTGCTTTCGGCCTCTTTCTCGTGCAGCTCTGTCTCGTCGGTCATGGAGACGACCGCGCTGACGGGCTTGCCGTCGTCGGAGAAGACGGTCGTGTAACGGGCCCTCAGCCAGCGCCACCCGCGCACGGTCTTGGCCTTGAACGACGCCGCGCCCGTCTTGCCGCCCCGCAGGATGCCCTCGTAGAATTTTATATAATCCTCGGCGCTCTCGGGCGCGATGCTTCCGCTCTTTACAGGGGCGTATGGGACGTTCGTGACCCTCTCGGGCATGGAGAACTCAGCCGCGACATCCGGCGACATGTTGACCGACTTGTCGGCCACGTCGTAGCGGCAGATATAGTTGCCGTTGTGGGCCATAGCGAGGCGGTACTGCTCCTCGCTCATTCGCAGCTTTTCCTCTGTCTCCTTTTGTTTGGTTATGTCGTAGAGGACGGAGTTGACTACTACTGTGTCCCCGCGTCTCTCGGTCGGGATGGCGCGGTGGTCCACCCATTTGGCGCCCCCGCCGTTGACGTGGACGCGGTAGATGTATTCCAGCGGCTCGCCGAGCTTCGCGCCGCTAAGGATCGTTTTGATGAACTTTATGATGGTCGGCTTGTCCTCTTCGAAGACGCGGCTCATCGCGTCGGCTCCCGCCGCCTTTTCGTACTCCTCGCGCGTAAATCCGAGCAGGGCGCACAGCCCTTCGTTGAAGTAGGCTATCTTCGCGCCAGTCGGAGTAACGATATAAGTGGCGAGCCCACAGGAGATGTTGTCGGTCATGAGCTTTAGGTTCTCGTTCACCTTGCGCGTCTCCGTCACGTCGCGCCCCATGCAGAGTATGCCTATCACGGAGCCGGACGAATCGTACAGCGGATATTTGCGGTAGTCGATGAATATCGGCGAGCCGTCGCGCCGCGCGAGTTCGTCGGAGAACGCGAGGCGGCTGTGCGTGCCGTCGATGAGTTCCACGTCTCCCTTGCGGTAGCGGTCGGCGTATTCTTTGTCTATGATGTCGTAGTCCGTCTTGCCGATAAGGCTTTTTTCGCTCTTATATCCGAGCAGCTTCGCAAACGATTTGCTGCATGTGATGTATTTGAAATTTTTGTCCTTCACGAAGGAGAAATCCGAGGAGGAGCTCATCATGGATTTGAGCGCGACGGGGAACATCTCGCGCATGGCTTTCTCTTCGTCCGTTATCGGCGTGAACGTGGCGTAGACGGACGTCCGCTTGCCATCGTCCCCGGCGCGTCTGCCTACGACGTGGAACTGGCGGTATTCGCCGTCCCCGCAGAGGATGCGCGCGTCGTATATAACGTCGCAGCCTTTCGCAAAGGCGGCTATCGCGCCGTCAACGAGGGGCTTCCTATCGTCCGGGTGGATGTGGTCGAGGATGTGCGTCTTGGCAAAGTCGGGCACGTCGCGCCCAACGAGCTCTTTGAACCGTTTGTTAAGGTGCGCCGGCCTGATTGCCCGCCCTGTCATCTCGAACAGCCCCGCGCCGCACGGCAGGTTGTCAAGCAGGCTTCTGCGCAGTTCCGCCTCGTCCTTTATCTTCTTCGCGAGGTCGCGCCCGAAGAGTATCGTAGCCATGTAGTCGCCGATGGCTGTTAACTTTGGTACGTGCTGTACGTTGCGCTGCGGGTCGTCCGCTCCGATGAACCCAAAGATGCCGTCGCCGTCTTTCAGCGGTACGGCCACGAGCGAATGGATGCCCTGCGCCGCGAGTATCTCGCGCTCTGATGTGCGGCTCGGGTCGAGGAGGTCTACGTCGGCGATGTTTATGAAGTCTCGGCTTTCAAACGAATCGAGCCACGCCTTCGCGTACTCCAGCGGGATGCCCTGCAGGTTGTCTATCTCTGAGGGCACGCCTTTGGCGCATTCCTCGTATGTGTTGCTCATGACCTGTTTCTCTTTGTCGAACTCGAATATAAAAGTGCGGTCGGCCTTGAAATAGTCCAGAAGTTTGCGCAGCGTACTCGCCACGCCGTCCTCCGCGCTCATTGATGTAAGTATGCCTCCCGACACGTCGTTGAGGAAGTTAAGCTGCTGTTGCGACTCGGCTACGCCCAGCTCCGCGAGCCTCTGGTCCGTCATGTTTATTATGGAGGCGTACAGCAGGTAACGCTCGCCTGACTGCGCGAGCAAACGCATCGTGGTTCGCAGGAACGTCGGCTTTCCCGACCCCGCGACGCCCACAAGAGTGAACTCGCACGTGGCCTCTTCCCCGGAGTCTATCGCGCGGCGGATGGTCGTCCCCAGCAAAAGCGCGTTGTTCTCGTCCATGTAGGAGAATACCTCATGTTTCAGCGCGGACAAGTCCTCCAAGCCCGAGTGCCCCAGCGCTATCGCGTACTTCTCGTTCACGCGGAGAAGCTCTGTTTTGCCGTCCTTGTACTCAGAGATGCACGCCGCGCCCGTGTATGTGTTGAAGATGAGCGTCTCCATCGACTTCGGATCCCAGAAGGCGTTGTTGTCAAGCTGCTCGACCGTCTCAAGCGCCTCCATCTTGTTCTCCGTGCCATGCTCGGATATGAATTTCTCATATTCCTTGACGGGCATCGGCTTTGAATAGAGGAAGCCCTGCACATAAATACAGCCGATGGTCTTCAGATAGTCAGCGTGCTCTTTTGTCTCGACGCCCTCAGCGATGACGGGCATTCCGAGCCACTTCGCCATGCGGACGATGGACTCTAGGATGTTGCCGCCGCGACGGGAGTTCTCCGCGCTCTCGAGGAACTTCATGTCGAGTTTCAGTATGTTCGCTGGAACGTCTTTCAATGTGTTGAGCGACGAATAGCCGCTGCCGAAGTCGTCTATCTCTATCGTGAAGCCGAAGTCGATCAGCTTCTTCACCACCGAGATGATGCCCTAAGGAGCGAGCGCGAACGCGGACTCCGTTATCTCTAGGCGCAGGAGGTCGGCGGGGATGTTATGCTTCTTGACCAGCCCCGTTATCGTGCTGAAGAAGTCTTCGTGGAATATGTCGTATCTCGATATGTTGACGGACACGGGGAGAGTTGGGCCGCCTTTCCTGATCCATTTCTTGATGAGGCGCGCCGTCTGCTCCCACACATACTTGTCAAGCTCATAGATGAAGCCGTTCTGCTCGAAGAGCGGGATGAACGCGCCTGGCGGCACTATGCCCTTCGTAGGATGCCGCCAGCGGACGAGCGCCTCCGCCCCTATGACCGCGCCTGAGGCGTGGTTGTGCTGCGGCTGGAGCCATATCTCGAACTGCTTGTCCTTGAGCGCGGAGACCATCTCGTTCACGATGCCCTGCTCCTGTACTATGCGCTCGCGCATGGAGTCGTCGTAGAGCGCGACGTGAACGTCGTAACGCCCCTTGACCGTCCTAGCCGCGAGTATCGCGCGGTCGAACATCGTCCTTATCGAGAGCCGCTTGTCGTTGACGAGGTAGCGCCCGACGCTTATCGTTATCGGGCTTATGAGGAGCCCCGTGTCGGAGGCGGAGCGCCGTATCTTCCTGATAAGGTCGGAGTCCATGAAGCGGCTTGGGTACAGCGCGGCGAAGTTGTCCGAGGAGATGCGGCAGCAGATGCCGCCTATTGGGGTGATCCCGCTGTCCAAGACCTCGGCGATGTATTGGAGCACCTCGTCGCCCTTTTGTATGCCGTACTGGTCGCTTATCAGGTTGAAGTTGTCAATGTCGAAGCATGAGAGGACGTAGTAGCCGGATTCTCGCTCCTCTATCATCTTCTCAGCCTTTGAGATGAACGTCCCGCTGTTGTAGATGTGCGTGAGCTTGTCGTGCTGTATCGTGTTGACGATGGACGACATCTCGTGCATCCTGATGACGTTCCTCAGGCGCAGCTTGATTATCGGGAGGTTGTAGGGCTTCGCTATGAAACCCGACGCGCCGAGCAGGAGAGCCTTCTCCTCGATGTCCTCGTCATCGTCGTCGGACGTGACGAAGATAGGCACGTGGGCGAGCAATGGGTGGTCGCGCATCTTCTCGAGGACGTCGTAGCCGCTCATCCCTTCCATCGAGAGCGCGAGGACGACGACCGAGAGCAGCTTGTGAGAGCGATGGATCAGCGAAAGCGCGTCTTGGCCGTTTACGGCCTCGATCACCTCGTATTCATCGCGCAGAGCCTCCCGAAGTATGAAGCGGTTTATTGCGTTATCATCGACAACGAGTATCTTCCGTTTCATCGTTCGCATCCTTCTGTGAATTAGATGTCATTTATAAAAAATATCTAAAGCTAGCATATATAATTTTATAACAAAATGCCCAACTTTGGAAACAAAAGAAATATAAACAAGTTAAAACCGCCCGCCGTCGCGAACATAGAATGCGCGGCGCCCTCGTCTCACCACAGCGTCCCAACCACTATGTCTCACCGCAATGACCCACCACGCCCGTCTCACCGCAATGACCCTATGCGGTGACAGGTGACTTTAAAGGCTCCTCCTCTGGGGGAACTGTCGTGCAGCGGCTGAGGGAGTGTTAGTTTTTAGGGTCAAAGCCACCTTGGGCCATCCGAAAACGCATCGGAAATGCTTCGCGTCCTATGGTGATTTGAAATGTCAGCTAACGCTGACAGGCCGCTCGCGA
>JAUNSQ010000107.1 GCA_030539135.1 Synergistaceae bacterium
CTGTATCGTCATTTCGGAAAGAACAATTTTTGCGGCCACACGTTCCGTAGCTGTCTCCGCGGCAATGCGCTGAAATCTGTCTCCTGATTTCGGTTCGTTAGCCTTGGCAAGAACGTCTTTGATGTCGCGGAACTCAAAACTTTTCCCGTTCAGAGTCGTCTTTAGTCTCATTCTGTTTCCCCTTCCTCTGCCTTCATTCTTTTTTTCACAAATGCGTAAAACAAAAAAATGCAATGCAACAAACAAAATGGCCGACAAAAAACTTTATGTCCAGACTAATTTTCTGCACATTGTCACATTACATTTTTAGATTATATACTACGACGTCAGATTATTCTATAATTATTTTTTAGAAATTGCCGAACGCACAACAAGTTGCACAATATAATAAGAAGAGCGGCTCCGTCTCTGGGGCCGCTCTTCTTTAAAATAATTATGTTAAATCTTTATTGTGAACTTAAAATGTTATTCGGTTTTTTCGAGAGGCAGGTCCGCCTTGCCGGCCCAAGCCTGGAAACCCTCGTCGTAACACTGCGACTTATTGAATCCAGCATAACGGAGGGCCATCGTCACATACGCGGCGCGAACGCCGGCCGTATCGTAAACTACGATTTCCGTATCCTTCGTTATGTTACGCTTTGCAAGCGCCTCTTCTATTGCAGCCTCTTCTCTAAACTCATGACCTTCAGTCACAAACTCCTCCATCTCGATGTTGATCGCGCCGGGGAGATGCCCCGCGCGCTTTTCCTGGAACGGACGAATTTTTCCGTTGTATTCCGCCGACGTCCTGACGTCGATGATCGCGAGTCCAGGTTTGCCAAGGTTGTTGTTTATCCATGCCGTGTCGACAAGATAGTTCGGCTTGATCTGCTTATAGCTGAAAGCGACGGCCTTATTCCTCTGAGGCATTTTCGTGACGAGTCCCCCCGCTTTTTTCCATCCTGTAAATCCGCCGTTGAGTATCTTCGCGTTTTTGATGCCCGCCATGCGGAGGATCCAAACAGTCCATCCAGCAGGGCCCCAGCCGCCAGCATCACAGTAGGCCACAACTGTCTTCTTGCCGTTGATGCCGAGCGCGCCGATCCTCTTGGACATCGTGGCCGGTTTATGTATCGTGCCGTATTTCATTGTGCCGCTCGGAGCCGAGGTATTGGCGAAATATGTCCACGAAGCGTTCACCGCTCCAGCGATGTGCCCGCTGGCATAAAGGCTCTCAGGGCGCGCGTCGACGATTATTACGTTCGCTCTGTTCTTCTTGAGCCATTCCGGCGTGACAAGAAGGGTCTCTTCTGTCTCAGGAGCGCCAGCTTCCATTGGAGATGCTTTAAGCGGACGAACTCCGTCCGACGCCGTTTGTTCCGTCGGCTTAGCGGCATCCTGCGCGGCTGGCGCCGTGTTTGTCTGTGCGGTCGACTGCGCCGTGGCTGTTTTGCTTCCAGTTATCTCTTCAATAGCCGCAGCGGCTTCGTTCTTCTGCTGCGCGGCAAAGGCCGCCGACGCAAATACCGCTAATGCAAAAAGCACAGGCAGGACGATTAGTTTTTTCTTCATTGTACAGATCATATCCTTTCGTTTATGCCGACATACGGCTGTTGTTATTATATATATGTTATCAGTTTAGCAGAATAATTCATTTTTTTATCTGCTAAAATACCGTATCCATTTAATTCCAGTTATCTATTATCCACTGCGCGGCCCGCTTTGATTCGTTAAATTCCACATCGTTCTTATCGCTTTCGGCGGAGCCTTCAAGTCTCTCATACAGCCACTCACGAAAATCTATTACATAACCGTGACGCGCGAAATGGTCGTACACCATGTCGTTCTTAGGTATTCCCCAGAGGATGTTTTTTGACACCGCGCCATGTTCCACGAGCGCGGCAGTGATGTTCTGAAGCGTGCCGTGGATGCCCTTTCTGTGTTCAGATCTGAGGATAATAGGGCGTTTCCCCGCCGTTATAGCTTCCGTAACAGAGTCCGTCAGATCTTCAGTACAGAACACCTCATCCGAGAGGCCAAACAGAGCAGGCAGCGGATCGTAAAGACATTCCGAAGCGATAAAACACGTCCTCGCCGCCTCGGAAGAATTTATCAGAGCTTCGAGCATTTTAAGAGCGTCCGGAGACGTATTGGCCGATGTGGCGATATACACGTCGCTCCCCTCGCTTTCCGCTATTCTTAGAATGTGTCCAATATTTTTCTTTATCCAATCTTTTGAAATCGAAAAGTACGCATCGTCGCCGCCGATGATTATTCCCCATCTTTTGTCGGATCTTGGCGGAAATTCGCTCAATACCCGTTTAGCTTCTCTTTTAACGGACTCCTCATTTATCGAATTCGGCGCGCCCATTGTGACCAATACGTTTGGTTTGCGTTTAGGAAATTCGTATTCCGGGACTATGGCAAAATCAAAAGGTTCCGTGCCGATATTGCTGGGGGCAGAGACCGTAGCGCAGGAACATCTCCACATGTACCCGAGAGCAAGGTTGTAGGGAGCTGGAGTCTCGCCGGAGGAAACTACAAGGACTTCTCTCGTCCCCTCATGGATATTGCGCTCTGCAAACCATTGCCCGACCTGACGGACAAGTAAATCCCCATCGGCCAAAGCAAGCCAGTCGCGAGCATCGCGCCTGTTGCCTTCAGGGAGTTTCGAGACGGCGTTGTTCGCCCTGTTCCTAGCGGCTCCCGTAAGGACGGGGACTTTAGCCTCAAGCACCTCCGCGCCTGTAAGCTCGGCAAGCCAGCTGACAAGCCCTCGGCTCTGCTTCATATTTTTAACAGCTCCGTCATGGAGCAGAAGAATAAGTCTTATTCTAAAAGTCTCGTCGTTCATAGTATCTGTCCATACTCTTTCCTTTTCATCGGAACTGTATCTTCATGTGTCCGATGGTCAACCTCTTTATGCCATCGGCGCGTAAGAGGACAATATTTTCCATGTTCGTTCAGCCGCGCCTGATTTATTTGCGAAATATTCGTCGCTGATATTTATGTATTTTTCGGTGTCATGACACTGAGCTATACGCGTCCACACTTCTCCAAGGGATTTGCCGTCCGGCACCTGTTCGGCTATGCCAAGTTCTATGAGATCCTCCGACGCTTCGGCAAAATCCTCCATGTGCGGCCCATATTGCACGGGGACCCCCCACGACGCCGGTTCAAGTATATTCTGTCCGCCATTGTCGGTAAAGCTGCCTCCGACAAAAGCCGAGACTGATATCCCATACAGGTCAAACAGCGCTCCGATCTTATCCACGACAAGGACATCCCATCCATCCATATTTTCGGATAACTTCGTCGCAGAATATCCGCCCTTAAAAAGTTCCAGCACATCGTCTGCACGTTCAGGATGCCGTGGGGCAACTATAAGACGCGCGTCCTTCGTGGACTTAGTAAGGATTTTATAAGCGGCGAGCACTTCTTCATCTTCTCCGTGGTGAGTGCTGCCCGCCATAAAGACTGGCCGCTCCGGGTATCCGAAGTTCGATCGTAATTTCTCGCGGGCCTCGTCATCCCTTCGCGACAGCAGCGCGTCGATCTTCGTATCCCCTACGACATGCAGCTTACGCTCTGGTACTCCTATCTCTATGAGCCTCTCACTGTCGCGGGCTTCCCTGAGGCATATATCACTGAATAATCCATATATCTCTTTGCCAACTCTTCTCCCCGCAAAGGAGCCAAGGCGTTTCCATGTCCTGTCAGATATGCGCCCATTAGCCATAAACGCGGGGATTTTTCTGTCTTTAAGCCTCCAGAGCATGTTGGGCCAAAGTTCTGTCTCCATCGTGACAAAGGCCCACGGGTCTACGGCGTCAAGCGCGGAAGTCACATATTTATCTCTGTCCCATGGGTAATAGATGTGCGTGTCGAACAGCCCATCCGACAGACGCATGGCCATGGCTTTGCCAGTCTCGGTCGTCGTCGAAAGTATTATAGGACCGTCGTATCCGGCTCGGCGGGCCTCTCTCATTATCGGTATAGAGGCCTGCACTTCCCCAACAGAGACTCCATGTATCCACAGAGGCCGACGGCCGCGGAGCGCTGAAAGTTTTTCACTCGACGGAGCTCCCATTCGCTCATCATAACCCTCTGTGTATTTATTTTTGAGCTTCGGTGAGATGACCGCGAACACTAAATCTATCAGCGGGTCATATAACGACCTCAGAAGCGACAGTTAGGCCACCCCTGCTTTCAATATCTCGTGTATGTGCACCATGCCTATTGGTTTCCCGTTCTCGACAACTATTATGGCCGAGACTTCCCACTGCTCGACTATGCGTACCGCTTCCATCGCAAGCTTGTCGGGCGATATAGTCCTCGGACCGCGTGTCATTACATCGCCGACCGGCATGTCGAGCCCTTTGAGCCCCTGCTTCTCCATAAGGCGTCTGAGGTCTCCGTCGGTGAATACTCCGACAAGAAGCCCCTCGTCGTCGACGATAGCCGTCGCGCCATAGCCTTTGCTCGTAATATCAAAGAGCGCGTCGCGAACGAGCGCGTTTTTGTTTGTGATAGGGAGTTTGTCCCCAGAACCCATTAGGTCGCGGACACGAAGGAGCAGCATTTTCCCAAGGGAGCCGCCCGGATGGAAAAGGGCGAAATCTTCCTTTTGGAGTCCAAGGAGCTTCGTAGACATCCCCGCCACCGCGTCGCCTATAGCCATCTGGAGCGTCGTGCTGCTCATTGGGGCAAGACCGAGAGGGTCCGCCTCTTTCTCTATGTGGCTGTTAAGGACGATGTCGGCGTCCTTCGCAAGCGGCGAATCCATACCTCCGGTAACTGCGATTATAGGAGCGCCGAGACGCTTAAAGAACGGCATAAGCCTGATAAGCTCTTTAGTCTCGCCGCTGTTGCTGATAAAATACCCAACGTCCTCGCGGCAGACCATTCCGAGGTCGCCATGAGCTCCTTCTGTAGCGTGCAGGAAGAATGCCGGCACGCCGAGCGAAGCGAACGTCGCGGCCGTCTTGCGGCCCACGTGTCCCGACTTGCCAAGCCCCGACACGACGATCCTGCCTTTGCATCTGGCTACGATGTGCGCCGCGTCGACTATCTCCTGCCCAACAAGAGACGCCGCCTCGGCGAGCGCTTTAGATTCTTTGAGCAGTATGCCCTTTCCTGTCTCTAAGAGTTCTTCGTTGGACAGTTTTCTTTCCTCACGTTCGCATGGCAGATCCATCTTTATTCCTCCGTCCACGATAATGTATCCATACCAAGTTTATCTCTTACTATTTTATCAAGCTCCGACGCCTGCCGCAGCACTTCGCGCATCCTCCCCAGCGGCACCATGTTAGCGCCGTCGCACTTCGCGCTGTCAGGGTCGGGATGTACTTCCATGAACAGCGCGTCTATCCCCGTCGCTATGGCCGCGCGGACCAGCGAGAGGACGAAAGCCCTGTCGCCGCCGCTCTTGTCGCCTTGAGCACTCGGCCGCTGGACGCTGTGGGTCGCGTCGAACATCACGGGACAGCCCAGACTTCTCATTATCGGCAGGGACCTGAAATCGACGGAAAGGTTGTGATATCCGAAGACTGTGCCCCTTTCGCACAATATGATGTCTTCGTTGCCGGACTCACGGCACTTTCCGACCACAGACCGCATATCCTCCGGGGCCATGAACTGCGCCTTCTTGATGTTGAGCGGCTTTCCAGTCCGC
>JAUNSQ010000108.1:0-2346 GCA_030539135.1 Synergistaceae bacterium
TTCGAGTATCAGCTCCTCCGCGAGCCTCGCCGCCTCTATGCCCTCTTCCGCCAGCCCCTGTGGAACGTCAAGTATCTCCGCGGACATGCGCGAGAGCTCCTCCACCGGCACAAAGACATGGCCCTCCCCTACAAGCTGAGTCATGACATGCAGGACGCCGGCCCTTATACGCAAGGGGGAGTCCTTTGAAAACCCCATGCTCGCCGCGATTTTGTCAGCAGTGAGAAATCCTATCCCAAAGATATCTATCGCGAGCCTGTATGGGTTCTCCTGAAGTACGGCAAGCGAGTCCGCCCCATACTGTCTAAAGACTCTGACTGCGTAGCCAGCGCCTATTCCATAACTTTGGAGGAATAACATCACATCGCGTATGCCGCGCTGTTCTACCCACGACTCTTTGATGACGGCGATTTTTTTCTCTCCTATGCCCTCTATTTCGAGCAGTCTGTCTGGCGCGTCATCCAGAATTTTAAAAGTGTCTTCGCCAAATTTGGATACGATTCGCTGAGCCATCGACGGGCCAACACCCTTTATAAGCCCCGATCCAAGATATTTTTCAAGACCGGCTATGGTCGACGGCGCGGCCGATTCGCACGTCTCTATCCTGAACTGTTCGCCGAATTTCGGATGCTGCTGCCATTCTCCCGTCATTTTCAACTCTTCACCGACAGACGGCGGCGCGATGCAGCCCACTGCCGTGACGAGCTCGGGGTATCCGCGCACGCGAAGGCGGAGAACGCTGTAGCCGCTCTCCGCGTCGCTGTATGTTATCCTTTCGATTTGTCCCGTCAGCTCTTTCGGTCTTTGCTGGCCGGCGTCGCCCTGAGTCGAGTTGTCCATATCCGATCTGTTTGCCAGATACCTTTCCAGTTGTCCGCTAAAGCCCCATTATGAGCGAGACGAGCATACGCGCTCCGTACCCGGAAGCGCCCTTCACATAGCAGCTGTATGGGGTTTTTACAAAGTCAACAGCGGCCATATCTATATGCGCCCACGCGATATCTTTCCCAACAAATTCCTCTAGGAACATCGCGGCCGTTATAGCCCCGCCGTAGCGTTCGCCGCAGTTGACTACGTCGGCGAACGGCGATTTGAGAGACTTGCGGAGGTTCGAGTCGTTCATCGGCATCCTCCACACCCTTTCGCCGCTGACCTTAGCCGCTGATTCTATTTTCGTTCCAAGTTTATCGTCGTTCGTGAATAGACCTGCGGTATTCGGGCCAAGCGCCACCGCGCACGCACCGGTCAGCGTGGCTATATCAACTATGAAGTCCGGCTTGAGTTCTGACGCGAAGCACAGCGCGTCGGCCAGCGTAAGGCGGCCCTCGGCATCGGTGTTGTTGACCTCTATCGTCTTTCCATTGCGGGCGCGAAGGATATCGTCTGGACGGTATGAATTCCCGTCGGGCATGTTCTCAGCGGCCGCGATAAGAGCTGTGACCTTCCATGGCAGAGCTAACTCCGCGGCGGCTTTTACAGCTCCGAGCACGGCGCACGCGCCGCTCTTGTCGCCCTTCATCGTCGTCATATAGTCGGCTGGCTTGATATCAAGTCCGCCGCTGTCAAAGGTGAGCCCTTTTCCGACAAGCACGGCGTGTCCTTTGGCCCTGCCTTTCGGGGCATACGTCACGCGGATAAAGCGCGGAGGGTTGGCCGAGCCGCGCGCGACCGCATAGTACGCTCCCATATTCTCGTTATTTATGCGTTCCTCGTTCCATATCTCGCACTCAAGTCCAAGCTCGTCCGCAAGGGCAAGGGCCTTGGCCGCGAGCGTCTGGGGGTTGATGACGTTCGCCGGTTCGTTGGCGATATCCCTTGTGAAGTTCTGAGCCTCGCCAAGTATTCTTCCCTCTTCAAGACCTTTTTCATCTGCGGCGGCGAAGACAACTTTCTCGGGAGCCGCGAACTTGTCATCATCGTCGCGCTTGATATACTTGTCAAACCTGTAAGGCGCTAGCGCCGCGCCCTCTGCGGCCGCGCGTGAGATTTCTCTTTCCTTTGCGCCTTCGACGAAAATCGCGACGGTCTTGCATCCGTTCTTGGCGGCGGCGCGAACGGCACGGAACGAGCCCGCGCGAACATCATCGAGAGAGCTATCTTTCTTTACTCCAAGACCTGCGACTACAACAAAGCGCGTCTTGCCCTCGAGGACGGGGATCACCGCGGACGTTCCACGCTTGGCTCTAAAGTCCGTATTGACAAGGTGGCAGCGGCAAAGACCGCGTATCTTCTCTGGCAGCATGTCCAGAGATATCTTTTCAGGCTTCACCTCATAGGTCAAAATACCAATGGTTTCAAACGACTCCGCGTGAAAATTTTTCGCAGCTATTTTTATTCGCATCACAA
>JAUNSQ010000108.1:2356-3047 GCA_030539135.1 Synergistaceae bacterium
CCGAAAGTATTATTTCCAGTTAAATATTATCACTATTTCTATGGCACGTCAGATGAAATCATACCGATAACTCCTCTATTTGATATACTTGTATGGTTATCACATTTTTATAAATGCTGGAGATAGCGTTATGCGAAAAAAGACTATTGGCAAAATCTACGGGATAATACTTCCTGGTCTTGCGCTGGCAGATTTGATCTGTCTTACCACAGCCGGGACAAACTATTTCCCAACAAATTTCAATTTTGACAACATTATCCTGTATATCTCAACGCGCGTCATCTGGGTCATATTTGTTATGGACTTCATCATAAGGATGCACCTTACTGACGACAGACGGCATTTCATCACAAGCCATATTCCCGGTTTTGTCTCCATCATTCCAGTGATGCCTATCTTCATGCTGGCAAAGTGGCTGAATTTTGTCCACATGACTACGATGGCCGAAGACATAATATTTGTTGTCTTCATACTAAAGTTCTTCTCTTATTTACTGAGAACGTTTATCACTCAGAAACGTTTCTTTAAGACAAGCCCTCTGCACTACGCTGCGGGTGTCACTATGACTGCGCTTGTTGTATCGGCGATTATTTTCTCGAAAATCGAAAATTTAAGTTATTCTGACGGCCTGTGGTGGGCATTCGTTACCGCTAGCACAACAGGATTCGGCGATTTAGTCCCGCACACGTCG
>JAUNSQ010000108.1:3057-5565 GCA_030539135.1 Synergistaceae bacterium
TCGGCATGGCGCTGATGATAATCGGACTGGCCTGTATCAGCATGCTTACCGCAACTATTGCCCACTACATGATGTATTCGGTGAATAAGCAGGATGCCCATCTTGACGCTATAATCAAGGATCTTGAAAATTTTTCAAACCTCTCTGAAAACAAGGTCGAGGAGATCTGCGACATACTCAAAACCATGAAGAAACACCGCAGAACAGAAGCCGCCGCTATGCATCAGCCGCCGCAGTTCGCCGCAAGCTCAAATCCCAACGACTGGCGCAACGGGAGATTTGCAAAGTGGGCACGTAACAATTTTACTGAGACAAAAAAAGACGAGTTCCTCATCGAAGAAAAAATATCTGGAACTAGCGATAATTGATTTTCCGCCCAATAAAAAATCACCCGGCTTTGTTAAAGACCGGGTGATTTTTTATTACGTTAAAGACTATTACAATTTCAGGTTAAGGCCAGATGCTTTCTGTGCAAGCATGAGCTTCACTACGTCGGCGATATGAGCTCCGGCTTCCACCGGGTTCGTTCCGCCGCGGTATATGTTAGAGATGACGTTACGTGACGCCTCCGGCATCCCAACGAAACCTTTGTAGGTCATATAGGCGCTGAGCGATTCTCCGGACGCGAGGCCAGGGCGTTCCCCGAGCAGCATTACAGTGACTTCCGCGCCAAGCGCTTCCGTGATTGGATCCATCGCCCCGACGCGGCCATGCTTTATGAAGAACGGAGTTCCAACGTCTATGCCGTGCCCCTTAAGTCCCTGAACAAGGGCGGGGAGAAGGTCGCAGATGTTGGCTTCTATAGCTGTGTTAGAAAGTCCGTCGGAGACGATGATCTGAACCTGCGGGTTATGTTTGCATTTACTCTTTATCTCAGCTATCGTCTCGGGCGAGAACTGACGTCCGAGGTCAGGGCGCGTAAGGTGGTCGTCTTTCGTAGCGCACAATGTCGTAACTGTAAAAAGCCCGGCTTTGTCGAGAGTCGCCTGTGAAAGCTCCGTGAATACAGCGTCCATAGCCGCGGCGTGGTCCGCCTTAAATCTAAGCATCGTGTTCGTGCGGTAGCGAGGACCGGCTCTCCAAACTCCAAGGCGGGCCGAGGTCTTGGCCTTTATACGCAGAAATTCTTCAGCGTCAGCCGCGTTTGGGACATCCATGACAGTGCGAAAATCGATCGCAGATAGGTCGGGAATGCTGTCACCGGACACGTTCAATGTATTCCTCGGAATAGAAGGACTCGCTGGCTGAGTTTTTGAGGTAACTACCTCAGAGACGACTTCTCTGATTATTTGTTCGATCTGTTTGTTGTCGATCATTTTTATCCCCTCCACTATCTCAGGAAGATGGAGCCGTCTCCGGCTCTTTCGGTAAGGACGCCGTTTTCATCCATGAGACCATGTTCCATCATCCACTTGTGGAATTCCGGAGCCGGTTTCTTTCCCGTGAGCTCACGAAGGGTGGCGTCGTCGTGGAAGCTGGTGTCCTGATACGCGAGCATTATGTCGTCTCCGACGGGAACGCCCATATAGTAGTTCGCGCCGGCCATTGCGAGAAGGGCCGTGCTCATCTCCTGATCGTCCTGTGTGATGGAGGTGTGGTTCGTATAGCACGGGGCCATTCCCATTGGGAGGCCGAGCAACTTGCCCATGAAGTGGTCTTCAAGGTTGCCGCGAAGGAGTTCTTTGCAGTCATAGATCGTCTCGGGGCCGATGAAGCCCGTGACATTATTTACCATGAACGGGTCGAAGTAGCGCGCGAAGCCGTATGTACGAGCTTCGAGCGTCATTTCGTCAACTCCGCAGTCCGCGTCTATCGAGACTTCCGAGCCCTGACCCGTTTCAAAATAGAGCAAGTTTGGACCAGTCCCCAGCGCTTTCTCTTTCGCAAGCGCGTAGGCGTCTTTCAAAATCTGCGTATTGACGCCGAAGTTATCGATAGCAGGGCCAGTTCCCGCTATAGACTGGAAGAGCATCGAAAGAGGCGCTCCCTGATCCATAGCTTTCATCTGTGTCGTTATGTGAGAAAGAACCACGAGCTGTGTTGGTATTTTATTTTTAGTCATAAAATCGTAAAGACCGTCAGCTATGCGCCTCGTGCTCTCGACGTTATCCTCGACAGGGTTGATGCCGAAGCACGCGTCGCCCGAACCGTATGTGACACCCTCCATAACGCCCAGTATTATCGTCTCAGGGTCATCTGTCGTACTGTTCGTCTGGAGGCGGTATGAAAGCGTACCGGGGAGGCCAAGGGTTGTGTTGCAGCGCGTTACGACCGTCACCTTGCGCGCAGCGTAGACGAGGTCCATAGCGTCCATTATCTTGGCTATGGCGGCAGCGACTTCTCCTGGGAACGCCCTGTGATAGCGGCGGATATCTTCGCCGGTCGTCTTGTGGTCGAGCAGCCATTCACGGAATTCTCCGATGGTTTTGTGTTTTATTTCCTCATAGGCGGGTTTGTTTATCCCGTCTATATTGATGCGCGTAACTTCGTCGCTCTCGTAAGGAACAG
>JAUNSQ010000109.1:0-836 GCA_030539135.1 Synergistaceae bacterium
GGATAACGAGATTCATCTCGGCCTCATAGAGCACGACGGCCGCGCGTCTGCAAATATCCGAGTCGATGCCGAGCATTTTCAGCGTATTCTTTATGTTGTTAGACGCGGTTCCGGCCGCTAGGTAGTCGTTTCCTTCTATTTTATATTCGAGGCAGACAGGCGCACCCACCAGCCTATGCCTCCTTGTCTGGTATGTAGCATGGCTTCAGCCCGGCGGCGTAAAGTATGCCACATATTTCGTAAAGGCTTTTCTTGGCAAGTATTATCGGGATGTTGTTCGCTTTCGCAAGTTCTGTCGTTTCTTCGAGCGGGACTTTGCCGCGGACAAATACTATCGCCGGGAGGTCAAGCATTTGCGCTGTCCTTACGATCTGAACGTTTGTCAGGCCTGTCAAGAGAAGCGCGCCCGGCGAACAGAACGCGAGCACGTCGCTCATAAGGTCGCACGCGTAAGCGTTGTTGACAGTCTTGTCGAGAGCTTCATC
This sequence comes from Synergistaceae bacterium, assembly GCA_030539135.1. Classification (GTDB taxonomy): domain Bacteria; phylum Synergistota; class Synergistia; order Synergistales; family Synergistaceae; genus JAUNSQ01. Next base: position 486 of record JAUNSQ010000109.1, read on the forward strand.
CGAGCCTGTAAGTACAGTTGCGCCAATCAGTTCCGTAATGTCACGTAATGTCATTTATCTTCCTCCTAGGGAATTTGATATACGCGTCCAGCGTAGATCACTTGCTTGTGTAAAGAATAACAAACAGTCCGTTCAAATACAAGTAAAATGTTTGCATATCCAAGGGAAAAGAGTAAGATTATCCGCGAATATATTTAAGGGCGTGATACCGTGACAATGTTTTACGCTTCGGCAATAGCGATACTCGCCATTTTCGCGGCGGCAGGGGCGCTTATCGGGGCAAAGGGTCCATCTACAAACGATTTCTCTCTTGGCGGGCGCAACTCGTCCACCCGCGCCGTGACAGGGATA
>JAUNSQ010000109.1:846-5490 GCA_030539135.1 Synergistaceae bacterium
CTCTCGTAGGCGGCGCGTCCACAGTCGGGACTGTCCAGATGGCGTACACATACGGGCTTACCGCATGGTGGTTCACGCTCGGCGGCGGCATAGCGTGCCTGCTCATCGCCCTGCGTTTCGCAAAGCCTCTGCGCGACTCTGGCATAACGACTATTGCGGATTTTCTGGCTCAAAATTACGGGGGCGAGGGCAGCTTTTATGGGGACGCCATTTCCACGACAGTTTCTGTTTCGTCGTCGCTTGGCACGCTGCTGTCTATATGCGCTCAGTTCTTATCCTGCACCGCTATGCTGCGCGGGATATTTCCAATATCCGTATCCGCCGCGTCGCTCGTCTCGGCTTTATCCATACTTGGATTTATCGCCGCTGGAGGGCTCAAGAGCTACAGTAAACTCGGCCAGGCAAAGATCGTTCTGCTTTTCTTCATACTGATTTCTTGCTGCGCGGCCGCCTTTAACGGCGGCGGCTCCATTGGAGCCGTAACCTCGGAGCTGCCTTTCCACTCGTGGTTCAATATTTTCGGGAGAGGTTTTGTCCCTGAGATGGGACATTTCGCCTCAATGGTCGTAGGAGTCTTCACGACACAGATATATATCCAGTCGCTTGCCGCCGCGAAGGACGCGGAGACGGCGAGGAAAGGGGCGCTCGTGTCGGCTTTTCTCATGCCGCTCATGGGACTGCTGGGAACTTGGATAGGATTGACCGTCCGTGCGCGCGGCGTCGATATAGCTCCGGAAAAAGCGCTTTCATGGTTTATTATGGACTCGTTCTCTCCGGCGGTCGCCGGGCTCATCTGGGGCGGGATATTAATAACTGTCATAGGCTGCGCGGCAGGGCTTGTCCTTGGAATATCTACGAACATCTCAAAAAATCTCGTACCTCGCCGCGTCAAGGCGCATATCGCAGGGCACGAGACGGCGTTTGAGCGCTGGCTCGTCCTTGTCATAGTCGCGGCGGCCGCCGTATCCGGCATGTTCAGCGGAGGCTCGATGATATTAGAATGGAGCTATATGAGCATGGGGCTGCGCGGCGCGGGAGCCTTCTTCCCATTTATCGCCGCTATACTCAGGCCGGGGCTCTTAGACCCACTCTGGGCGCTAGCCGCATCCATAGGCGGACTTGTAGGGATGCTGGCATGGAAGTTCGCGGGTTTCTCGGGAGACCCTCTTTTCGCCGGCCTCGTAGTCTCAGCCTTATGCGTTTTGATAGGGATAATTTTTAACGGGAAGAAATAAAACACAAGAGGCGTAGAGATATCTCCACGCCCCTTGATAATTTTACAGCCGACAGATCATCTCTTGTATCCGATGATATCTCTCAGCAGATGTTTACGGCACTTCTGGTTTTCTTCGCTCTCAACGCCGACCGTCTTAAACCCATCGACGACCCCTATGACTCCCCTGCCTTGCTCCGTCTCGGCGACAAGCACTTGGAGCGGGTTCGCAGTCGCCGCGAAGACATGGCAGACTTCCTGAACGTTCTTTATTCTGTCAAGGATGTTTATCGGATATCCGTTGCGGATAACTATGACGAAGACATGCCCCGCGTTGATCTTCTTCGCGAAGCCGATCGCGGTCTGTTCTAGGTCGTCTTTGTTCCCATCATGTCTGATGAGGCAGTCGCCCGACGCCTCGCAGAAAGCTATGCCGAATTCGAGCGACGGCGCGGAAGTCACGAGAGCTTCGTAAAGGTCCTCCGCCGTCTTGATAAAGTGGCTCTGCCCGACTATAACGTTACAATCCTCGGTCACGTTGATCTGCTGTATATCTATTTTTACTTCTGACATTTAAAACACCTCCGAATATATGTTCTAACAGGAAGTATAGCAAAAAATCGAACGTTGCCAAGTTCCGCGTCTTTTGTTTTGCTATGCCGCGTGAAATGAGCTACAATAGCAGGACGGCGCATTGGGAAGGAGCTGGGTTTTATGGATAAGAACGATAACTATTGGTGGTATATAACAGCCTCGGCGGACGCCGGGAGCGACGACGTCCTCTTTTCGCTTGCCGATATCAGCGGGAGCATTGGCACGGAGCTTCAGGAACTTCCCGAGGGAGGCGCGCGCATCAGGATGTACTACAGAAACAGCGAACCGCTCTCACATTGGAAGAAGAAGTTTACCGACGCGATGGGCGACTGGGCGTCAGTGGCGATAGAAGATTTCGGGAAGATAGAAAACCAGCCGTGGAACGTGGCGTCGGAGGAGGCGTTTCCACCCCTGCCGGTTGGAAAGGGACTCGTGGTACTCGCACCGTGGCATAAGGGCAAGGAACCTAAGGACCGCATGCCCCTCTATATAAATCCGGGCTGCGCTTTCGGCACTGGATATCATGAAAGCACGCAGATAGTCCTTGAACTTCTCGAAGCTCATATCAAACCGGTCATGACGACGGCGGATATCGGCACAGGTTCCGGCATACTTACGATAGGAGCTTTGAAGCTCGGGGCCGCTAAAGCCTACGCACGCGACATAGATCCCACGGTCATCGAAGAGGTGCGCAAGAACTTCGTACTCAACGAGCTTGACCTTTCAAAGATAGACCTTTGCACCGGGGATCTGCTTAAAGATTTCGGACATACCACAGATATCCTTACCGCTAACATCCTCCTCGACCCGCTGACCTCGATGGTCGCGGATGTTCCGGCGGTCATTGGGAAAGATGGGCTCGCCATTTTCTCCGGCATGCTTGAGAAAGAACGCCCTGTATTTATGAAATCGCTGAGCGCGGCCTCCATGGAACCAGTCCAGGAGCTTGTGAAGGGAGATTGGTGGGGTGTCGCTGCCAAGGTTAAGGCTTGAGAGCTGTCTTTTAAAAGACGGGCTATGGCTTATAGATACTAAGCAGGCGCACCATCTCGTCAAGGTGCGCCGTTGTTATAACGGCTCGCTTGTAGAGGGGCTGCTCGACGGCGAAAAGCTGGAGCTTCGCCTGATTTGCGACGGGGAGTCGGTACGCGCCGAGGAGTTGTCGCGCAAGCCTGAAACACCGTCCGGGGTTGAAATACATCTGCTGCTCGCCGTGCTGAAGAACGACCAGTTCGACGACGCGCTGCGCTTCGCGGCAGAGACGGGAGTTTCATTTATCCATCTGCTCGCGTGCGAACGCAGCGTCCCAGTCTTTGAAGCCCAGAAATCCGAAGAAAAATTAAACAGATGGCGCAGGATACTTGACGAATCGACAAAACAGGCCGGCTCGACAAGGCCGCCTGTGATATCCGCTCCAATAGAACTTTCGAAATTCGATTTTACGCCGCTTCCCAAACACAGATATGCCGCGCTGCTCTCTGACGCGGCAAAACCTCTGCGAGAGATGGACTTTTCCGATGGAGCCGCAGTCGCCATAGGACCGGAGGGAGACTGGGCCCCACATGAAGCGCAGACTCTGCTTGACAACGGGTTCGCACCCGTCAGCCTCGGCAGGCGGATACTCCGCGCCAGCACAGCTGTCGCGGTCGCATGCGGATGGATATCAAACACGAGATGACCATTGGAACGCCGCTTCACGGGAAGACTTTCTCCATAATTATCCAAGGATGCCGGACAAATCAGTACGAGGGCGATTCCATCGCCGCGATGCTTGAGAAAGCGGGAGCCGTTCATAACGAAAGCGGCCCAGATATCGCAGTTATCGTCTCATGCACTATAACGGCGGTCACCGACCGAAAATGCAGGAAGATACTCCGCAGGCTTCGCAGGGAAAATCACGACGCGGTTATCGTCGCGTGCGGGTGCTACGCGCAGAAAATGACCGAGGAAGAACGCGTGGAACTCGGCGTAGATATCGTCGTTGGCAACAGGCTCAAATACAAACTTCCGCAGCTTCTCGCGGAACACTTTGTGAACGCCACGAACACACCGCAAATCATAAATGATAAATACATCTTGAGCGAAACGTCATGGGATCATCTTGAACTCGACAAACCACGTCTTCACAGCCGCGCGTTTCTAAAGGTTCAAGACGGCTGCAGCCATTACTGCAGCTACTGCATCGTACCATACGTCAGGGGCAAACCCGTGTCGCGAGACATGGATGGATCCGTTGCCGAGGCCAAGAAGATCGTCGAGTCAGGCTGTCCAGAGGTCGTGCTGACCGGCGTGCACATCGGGCTTTATGAAAACCTGCCGGAGCTTGTAAAGCGAATAGGGTCGATAAATGGGCTGCACAGACTGCGCTTTGGTTCGATAGAACCGTTCGCCGTCACCAACGAGCTCCTTTCCGTCCTCGCGGATACGCCGACATTTTGCAGACACCTTCACATGCCGCTTCAAAGCGGCGACGACAATGTGCTCGCGTCAATGAGGCGCGGGTATACGAGTAAAGAGTTCGCGGCGATAGCGGCAAACGCGCGAAAGTATCTCGGCGACGAGGCGCATATAAGCACCGACCTTATGGTAGGCTTTCCAACTGAGGACGACAGCGCATTTAGAAACAGCGTCGATTTCATAAAGGAAATCCGCTTCGGGAAGATACACGTATTCCCCTACTCGCCGCGCGAGGGCACAGACGCGGCAAGCATGAAGCAGATACCCGCATCGGCAGTAAAAGAACGGGTCAAAGAGGCGCTTGAAACAGCGGAAGGACTTCACAGAGAATATTGTTCGCGATGGATAGGCAAGTCCGTATCGATTCTTGTCGAAGAGAA
>JAUNSQ010000004.1:0-17226 GCA_030539135.1 Synergistaceae bacterium
GGAGTCCCAGCCAGAGTTGGCGAGATGATTGGGAAGAATTCGGATTACACTCTGCGCTTCCCGTTCATAGTGGATCAAAAGGTACGTATCGACATGCCGAAGGGCTATAAATTAGTGCAGGCTCCGATTATAAAAAATATTGGAGAACGCACGAAAGCCACGCTGAAAGAGACTATATACCACTGGCCGAAGAGGGGCCAGCTCACCGCGGACAGTACTTGGACCGTGAAGACGACCGACGTCAGTAAAGAACTCGGAGCCGTGCTGAAGGAAGAATTGAACGCCTGCCTTAGATGGCCGGTACTTGATATACCATTTAGAAAAAATTAATCGTGCCGTTTACGGGAAGCCGTCGTATAATTAACGGCGGCTTCCCATTTAGCAATAAGGAGTGTTTCATCTTGCAAAATATTACAGAAGAACTCAAAAAACTTCTCGAAAACGCGGTCAAAGCCGTAGCTGACGAGCTGGACAAAGATATCCCGGAGGGCTTTATAGTCAGGATAGAACGCCCACGCCAAGCGGGTCACGGAGACTGGGCGACCAACATCGCCATGCAGCTCTCAAAGCCATTCTCGATGAACCCGCGCGAATTGGCCGAGGCGATAATATCTAAACTTCCTATCGGTGATGTTGTAGCGTCCGCCGAAGTTGCCGGCCCCGGATTTATGAACTTCACCCTCGCGTCGAGCTGGATAACCGAGACTGTCAAGACCGCGATCGAAAAGGGTGCAGACTATGGGCGCGTCGATAAGGGCGCGGGCCGCCGCATACAGATAGAATTTGTCAGCGCGAATCCGACCGGGCCGCTTCACATGGGACACGGGCGCGGGGCCGCAGTCGGCGACATCACGGCTAACATACTCTCATTCGCGGGATGGGATGTCGAACGCGAATACTACATCAACGACGCAGGGCTCCAGATGGAGCTTCTTGGAAAATCAGCCCAGGCCCGTTATTTTGAAGCAATAGGCCGCGCGGCCGAGGCTCCGATGCCGGAGGACGGATATCATGGCGAATACATGAGCGACATAGCTAAGACCTATGTTGAGAAATACGGGACATCGCTCGCCGACAAGCCGCTTGAGGAGACGCTTGAATTCTTCTCGGCCGAGACGGGCAAGGTCGTCATCGGAATGATACGGAAGGACCTTGAGGATTTCGGAGTCAAATTCGACTCTTGGTTCTCCGAGAGGTCTCTCTATGAGAACAATTGCATAGAACCAGCCATGGAAGCGCTCAAGGCGCGCGATTACGCGTTCGAGAAAGACGGGGCCTTGTGGTTCCGTTCCACGATGTTTGGAGACGACAAGGACAGAGTACTCATCCGCGCCAACGGAGTGCCGACCTATTTCACATCCGACGTGGCATACCTCAAAAATAAATACGACAGAAACTTTGAAAAACTAATATACGTCTGGGGGGCGGACCACCACGGCTACGTCCCGCGCATCAAGTCGGTAAACAAGGCCTTTGGCTATCCTGACGACGCCATAGACGTCCTGCTCATACAGATGGTCAACCTGCTGCGAGACGGTAAGCCAGTCCAGATGTCGAAGCGCGCCGGGACGATCATCACGCTGCGCGAGATAATGGACGAAGTTGGAGTCGACGCCACGAGGTTTTTCTTTGTAATGCGCCGTTGTGACAGCACTCTCGACTTTGACCTTGAACTCGCAAAGAAAGCCTCGTCCGAGAACCCTGTGTTCTACGTCCAATACGCGCACGCGCGTATATGCAGCATCTACCGTGAACTCGCGGAGCGCGGCATAGCGATGCCCGCCATGGACGAGATGGACGTGTCGCTCCTGACCGACCCGTCGGAGACGAACCTTGCCAAGGCCGTATCGCGTCTGCCGGAAGAAGTCGCGAAGGCAGCCGACGAATTTGCGCCGCATCGCCTCGCCTACTACGCGACGGAGCTCGCGGAGGCGTTCCACTCATTCTATAACAGCCAGAGGGTACTCGGCGTAGAAGAAAACGTCATGAAGTCGCGTATCCTGCTCATGGAATCTGCGCGCATAGCGCTCAGCAACGTGCTTAAACTTCTTGGAGTCTCGGCTCCGGAAAAGATGTAGGACGGGCTCGGCGGAGGAATACGATGCAGCCGCCAAGGCTTCGCTGGGTAATATACGCCGCGGTAGTCTCATTTCTCGTGGCGGTGCTTCTGACGTCGTTCTTCAGAGAACTTAACACCATCGACAGATTGTCCGGCACGCTTGACAAGAGGATGGAGTCACTTGTCAAAGAGAAGCGCAAGACCCAGGAATTGAAGCAAAAGCTCCAATACTACAGCACGCCGGAGGGCATGGCCCGCCTCGCTCGCGAGAAGTTCAACCTCGTCCAGTCTGGAGAAAAGATATACAAGATAGAGGTAACGTCAGTAGACAGCCCCGACGCTGGGAAGAGTCAGCGATAATATCCCGCGGCAAAGGCTAGTTGTAGCGTCATGACCAAAAGTTTGACGTGGCGGACATAAGATGATATCATGTCTAGCTGTATGTCCCTGTCTCCTTATTATAAGGAGGCCAGAGTCCAAAGGGAGGAGGTGAAGTACGTGCGATCATACGAATTAGTAGTAATTTTGCAGGCAGAGCTCGAAGACCATAAGGCGGTCTCCGAGGAAGTAGCCGAGGTCGTGCGCGGTTTAGGAGCAGAGATAGAAAAGGTGGATCTCTGGGGCAAAAAGAAATTTGCTTATCCTATCGAGAAACAACTTGAGGGCTTTTACGTTCTCTACACGTTCAAACTCGACCCCGCACAAGTCAAGGAGATGGAACGTCTCCTCAGCTTGAGGCAGCAGGTCATCCGCCACATGGTGGTGAACCTGGAGGAGGACTAAGTTATGTCGAGAGGTTATAACAGAGTAGTCCTTATGGGAAATCTGGCGAAGGATCCAGACGTCAGATTTACCCCCAGCAAACAGAAGGTAGCGAGGATAACCGTGGCCGTCGGCAGCCAATGGAAGAACAAACAGACGGGCGAGCTCCAGAGCCATACTGATTTTGTTCCCGTGGTAGCTTGGAGGTTTACGGCGGATCTTTGCGAGAAGTATCTGAAGAAAGGCCGCCCGGTTCTCGTCGAGGGACGCATCAGCGTCAGAGATTTCGACGACGTTAAGACGGGGCAGCATCGCTGGGTAACAGAGGTCGTAGCGGACAACATAGTCCTCCTGAGTTCCGGACGCAGAGATGAAGACGGAACTTCGAACTACCCGACGCATACGGAGCAGTCGGCATATCCAAAGCCGCAGTCCGACGCCGTCGCAGGCGGTGATATGGGAAGCCTGCGCGAAGAGCAGGGGTTCGAGGACGAGTTCCCTCTTGATTTCTCCGAGATGAACGGAGCGGCGGAGGGGCCGGGAGACGTAGAGATACCTTTTTAGGAAGAGGTGAAGCCTTAAATGGAAAATAACAATTCACAGTTTAACCGCAAACGTCACAAACGCAGGCCGAAGGTATGTCATTTCTGCGTTGATAAAGTAGAGCACGTAGACTACAAAGATGTCGAGAAGCTCAAGAAGTATATAACAGAACGCGGAAAGATAGTCCCACGCCGCATCACAGGCACCTGCGCGAAGCACCAGCGCCAGGTAACGAGAGCTATCAAACGCGCAAGGATCATCGCGCTGCTTCCGTTCACATCGGATTAAATTTTTTCTCTAACTGTTATATAATAGGGGAGAGCCGCGTGGCTCTCCTTTTTATTTTTAGTCCGCGGACATCCTTCGGAGGTGTGCTGTTGAAGGTCAATAATCCGTTTATCGAATGGTTCGGCTGGGTAATGCTCAGCGTGGTGATGTACGTCGTCGGCATGGGCCTTATCGTTACCGCCCCTTTTGTAGTCCTGGTCGCTCCTGTGCCTTTTATGGCGCTTATGAGACGCCAGGGGTATGCGCGTGCCATGATTGGGGCGTTCGCCGCCTCGGCCAGCGTCTACACCCTTTCCGGCCCCTCTGCCGCGGCGATGTTCATCATCTCGTTTGGGATGCTCGGCGTGGCGATGGGAGTCATATCTCTCCATGCAAAGACGGGAGTCGACTGCGTTGCCGCCTCGATAGTAGTCTCAGTGTTCTCGAAGATTTTCTTGATGGCCGTATTCTCGCGCGTGGCAGGGGTGAACCCGTTTGCCGTGACACCAGAGGCGGCCGGCGAGATGGTGAAGATGGCTGTCTCCGCGGGCTCGATACCTGGCGTATCGGCAGGAGACGTCAAGGCTTACGCCAAGAACATCTCAGAGTCGGTGTCCTTGCTCATGCCGTCAATGCTTATCGTATTTGCCGCGGCCGATTCACTGTTCTCGTATGTGCTGACGTCGAAGGTACTCGTGCGTATGGGCTCCGATGGATTGAAACGCCTCCCGCCGTTCGGCGACTGGCGCTGCCCCAAGAATATTTTCTGGGCGCTTATTGCGTCCCTTATCCTTGACGCTCTAAGCAAGGCCCAGCCCGACGAGCGTATCTTTACTGTCCTCTCTGTCAACATGATGGAGGTCGTGCGCGGCGTGCTTACGCTCCAAGGACTTTCGCTCGCGTGGTATTTTATGTCCAAGCGCGGGGTCCATAAGTCTCTAATGGTATTTTTTGTAATTATCGGGTTGATTATTTCTCCGGTCGCATATGTTTTATCTATGGTCGGAGTCTTCGATATCTGGTACGATTTACGCAAGCGTATAAGGAGGAATTCTAAATGAAAGTAATACTCAAACAGGATGTCAGCAAGGTCGGCCGCAGGGGCGAGATAATAGAAGTCTCGGACGGCTATGGGCGCAATTTTCTGATCGCCCGTGGCTTGGCCGAAGAGGCGACTTCCGGCAAGGTCCGTGAAAATCAAGAGATGAAGAAGACCCAGAAGGTCAAGGATGACAAGAAAACCGCGGCGGCCGAAGCGTCAAAGAAAAAAATCGGCGGTAAGATCGTCTCCATCAAGGTCAACGCAGGCGACGGCGGCAAGCTGTTCGGCAGCGTGACGACCGCTCAGATCGCGGATGCTGTCACAGCGGCTTACGGCGTTCCTGTCGATAAAAAAGATATAAAAATCGATGAACAGATAAAACAGGCGGGAACTTACCCGTTTAAGATACGCCTCCATATCGGCGTCGAAGCCGATATGACGCTGAAAGTAGAGACGGAATAACTTTGAGCGTGCTGTCCGGAGCAGACAGAGTACCGCCGTTTAACCTCGAAGCGGAACGCTCCGTGCTTGGGGCGTGCCTTCTTGACGCCACGGCTCTTTCAAGGGTTATTGAGACGCTTACGGTCGACGATTTTTATGACCCAAGGCACCGCAACGCCTTTGAGGTGATAAGGGATATGGCTTCAAAAGATATCCCGGTCGACTCGCTCACATTCCGCGACGAGCTCGCCAGACGCGATATGGAAGAGCGCGTCGGCGGGCTGCCGTTTATCGCGGCGATACTTGACGCCGTGCCCACGCTGGCCAACGTCGAATGGCATACTAATATAGTCCGAGACAGGGCTATACATCGGAGGCTCATCACCGTCGGAGGCGAGATATCTCAGCTTGGTTTCGACGACGAGAAGGATTCAGACGAGATCATAGAGACTACGGAACAGAAGGTCTTCGATATCGCGAAATCGGGCGGCAGGAGAAATCAAATGCCGATTGTCGGCGAGGTCTTGCCCGGAGCCATAAAAGAGATAGAGGAGCGGCTGGCGCATGGAACGACCATGACGGGAGTGCCGACCGGATTTTCCGATTTCGACCGCCTGTCCGGCGGGCTCCAGCCCGGCAGCCTTTATATATTGGCAGCCAGACCGTCTATGGGTAAGACGGCATGGGCTATAAATGTCGCGCAGCACGCGGCGCTTCAGGAGAATATCCCCGTTCTTGTCTTCAGCCTTGAAATGTCCGCGAAGCAGATAGCTTTGCGTATGCTCTCGGCGGAATCTCAGGTCAACCTGCGCGAGATATTCACGTCAAGGAATATCCAGAACGACCAATGGAATAATATCTTAGAGGCGGGCAAAAGGTTATCCGCAGGCACGCCGGTGTGCGTGGACGACACTTCGGCGCTCACGACACTTGACATGCGCGGCAGGTGCAGAAATTTCTTCCTCAACTCAAGGCTCGGCGGAAAATCCGATAAGGGGCTTATAGTGCTTGACTATATACAGCTTATGAACTCGGCACGCAAGGTCGAGAACCGCCAGCAGGAAGTCTCCGAGATATCGCGAGCGCTCAAAGGCATAGCGCGCGAGTTCAACGTACCCGTGCTCGCGCTGTCGCAGCTTTCACGCGACGTTGAGAAGCGCGGAGGCAACAAACGGCCTCAGCTTTCCGACCTTCGTGACAGCGGCGCGATCGAGCAGGACGCGGACTGCGTCATGTTCCTGTACCGTGAGGCATACTACCAGATGGAACAGAACTCGTCGGACGCTTCGGCGGAGCTTATCCTCGCCAAGAATAGGAACGGGCCTACCGGCATGGTGAACCTTGTCTTCTTCAGGGAGTACGCGAAATTTGAAGACGGCATGGGTTCCACGCTTTAACTGATTTAATAATAATTTATCTCCTTGCATTTTCGCAGTATATTTTCTGTACAAGGTAGTGATACTTATGGCAATGGCTTCTTCAAAAGATGCGAAACGAAGCGATCCGCGCAAGCAGGGCAAATTTATTGACGGCGGAGACCGTGTCCCGCTCGTAAACGAGATAATATTCTACTATCTCATGTTTGTGTCGCTTACGCTGCCAAACATAATATTCTCGGGTGTCGGCTGGTTCGACACGCTGCACATCATGAAGTGGACGTTTGCCATGGTGCCAATCGCGCTCGTGTGCCTTATCGGAGGGCTTAAGCTTGTGATCTTTGGCCCTGAGAGGACGGATTTCAAACTTGACGCCTTCGCTTTGATATGGCTGTTCATGCTCGCGTACATTTCCATCCAGCCTTTATGGGTGCGCCACATCATGTCATGGTCCACGTACTATAAGGAATGGTTCTTCTTCGCGTGCCTCATAGGCGCGTACGTGTTCTGCTATAACCTTTTCAAGGACCGTTCGTATCTCCGGCTGTGCCTCTTCTGCTCCTGCATCAACGCCGCAGCGAACGCGATATTCGCCGAACTGCTGTTCTACAGTCTCAACGGGCCGTTCCCGTTCATAATGAACGTGCCGGGCAATTATATCGGCAACACGGGGCAGCAGAATATGTTTGGCCTGTGGATGTCGATAGCGCTTGCCAACGGGGTATATCTCCACATGACGTCCGACTTTAAAAAGCCAGGCTTTGGAGAGAAGTTCTATAACTATGCAAATTTGCTCATGATAGCTGTCAACGCATGGGGGCTCTGGAACTCGACCTCCCGCAGCGCGGCCATGGGACTGTTCACCGCCATGATAATACTCGCGGTCATGGTCCACAGAGCACACGATAAGACCTCAATGCGCAAGATAGGGCAATCTTTAGCAATCGTCCTTATAATGCTCGCCGCGACGGTGATAGTTGGGAATATCTACCCCAACAGGCCGGCGAACGCCCTGCTAGGCAAGACGCTTGATATGTTCGAAAACGCCGGGAATGTTGCCAATCGCCGCGAGATATGGATCACTAGCTGGGAGGTCGTCAAAAGCGACCCGATTAGAGGCGTAGGGATAGGGCAGTATAAGTGGCACTACCTCGAAGGGCAGCGCAGAGCGTTTGTCACGCATCCTGAGATGAAATGGCAGTTCACGTACTGGGCGCACAACGAATACCTCCAGTGGTTCGCTGAGTTCGGCATTTTCGGCCTAGTCCTTCTTTTGGCGCTGGGGGCATGGTGGCTCTGGTGTTTCAGAAAGGCGCTCATAGCGGAGAAGATATCGTCGGAGTGTATGTGGGCGTGCGCGATGCTCTTCCTCATATTTGCCGACGCGATCCTTACAAGGCCGTTCCACAGGATAGAGAACGCAGTCTGGATATCGCTGGCGTTCGCGATAGCGAACAGGGAGCTGCTGCCTTACAGCTTTAAATGGTCTGAGATAAAACACGCGTCGATATATCGCATTTTTGGTATATTTGCCGCAGCTATATCTCTCGTCGCACTGTTCTTCTTAGCTTCGGGGCTTCGCGGCGACCAGTACCTCTGGAGGTCTACCAGGACGCGCGACGCCGGGCTGCAACGTTATCTGATAGACGAGGCGCTGAGGCTGCCGATGGCAAGGGACGACGCGGAGCAACAGTACGCGTACCACCTTATGGCGGTAGCGACAGCGACGCGCAAACGCGACGACTGGAACAAGGCTCTAGTGCAGCTCTATAGAACATACACGATCAGGCCGCAAGCCAAGCAGCTCATCGAGATAATAAATCTCGCACGCCAGCTTGGCAATACGGAGATACTTAACAAAGCCGTGATATACCTGCAGCCCAACGTGCCTGCCACGCCGGGCGCGCAGTCGCCCGACAAGCCTCAGTCTGGTTCGCGGTAGGATACTTTATGAATAATAGACAAGGGGCGCGGATATATCCGACGCCCCTTGTCTAATAACAAATTATATATTAAAGAGATTTCCCCAGTTCTCTTGCTTCTTCGAGGATCTTCTGGCCTTTAGTGTTTATCTCGCCTTTTGTATATATCCCTGAGATACAGAGATGTCCGAGTATCTTCCACTTGAGATATTTGGCGCAGTTGTCGAACGATGACGTGATCCCCGTGAACAGCCCGTCCTCTTGATCTCCCGCCGCCGATACCAATATGACGTTTTTGCCGTCCAACGTGCGTTCGGCGTTCGGCATACCGTAAGGAAGCAGCCTGTCCCACACCGGCTTTATCTGCGCGGACCACGAATAATAATAGAGCGGTGAAACGAATACGATTATTGACGCGTCCTCAATATCCTTGTGGACCTTGCCCATGTCGTCCTTCTGGATGCAGGGAGTTCCGCTGCTCCAGCATTTGCGGCAGTCGAGGCAGCCTTTGAGGTTCATCGCAGCGAGCTTTACTTTGCGTATCTCGTAGTCTTTTTCAGCCGCTCCGGCCGCGAGAGCGTCGGCTATGGTCTCTGTGTTGCCTCCCGCTCTAGGGCTTCCAAGAAGCACAGTCATTATTTTTGTCATGTTCTTCCCTCCGTGTTTGCGCTCAAACGCATCTGTGATAGTAGAAATTACCGTTATTAAGAAAGTAGGATGTCTCAAAGCGCTTAGTGATGGTACAATCTATATAATATCACTTAATCATCGACTTTAGGAGGCGGCCAATGTTCCTCTGCAGAGATTTTAAATTTGATGCGGCGCATAACCTTGTGAACTATCACGGCAAGTGCGAAAAGCTCCACGGGCATACGTACAGGCTATCGGTCATCCTCGAGGGCTCGCCGGACGGCGAGGGCATGGTGTATGACTTTGCCGACCTTAAAACGATCGTCAACGAAAGGGTCTTGTCGAAGCTCGACCACTCATATATAAACGACCTGCTTCCACAGCCGACGGCGGAGTATATATCCGTATGGATATTCCGTGAACTTGACGCCGCGCTTACATGTGAAAACTGCAGGCTGTATGAGGTGAAGCTATGGGAGACCGAGGGCTCGTCCGTCATCTGCCGCAGGGAGGACGTCCAATGAAGGACGTACAAAGCGAACAGGACACCCGCAACGTCCCTATCGACCGCGTTGGCATAAGCGGCATATCGTGGCCGATCCAGGTACTCGACCGCGAGAGCGGCTTTCAGGATACGGTCGCGGAGGTCAGCCTTTCCGTCGCGCTGCCGAAGGATTACCGCGGGACGCACATGAGCCGTTTCATAGAAGTCTTAGCGGCCCAGGAGAGGCGCGTTACGCTCGCCAACATGGAGGGGCTCCTCTCAATGCTCTGCGAACGTCAGAAGGCTGACGAATCCCACGCGGAGTTCGAATTCCCGTATTTCATTACAAAGGCGGCCCCGGTCAGCGCGTTAAAAGGGCGTCTGCGCTACGACGTGCGTTTTGATTCCTCGCTCATCAGGGGCAAGTTCGATGTTGTGACAGAGCTGACTGCTCCGATACAGACCCTGTGTCCCTGCTCAAAGGAGATATCCGATTTTGGAGCCCACAACCAGCGCGCGCATGCCGTCATAGCAGTACGTATGAACGCTATGGTATGGGTCGAGGAGCTCGCCGAGATCGCGGATATGTGCGCTTCCGCGCCTATATACAGCATACTGAAGCGCGAGGATGAGAAAGCCGTGACAGAACGCGCGTACACGAACCCGCGTTTTGTTGAGGACTGCGTGCGCGAACTAGCGCTAAAATTAGACAAAGAAGACCGTATCGACTGGTTCCGCGTGTCGGTGACGAGCCATGAAAGCATACACAACCACGACGCTTTCGCCAGCGTCGAGAGGAGCAAACGTTAATGACATCCCCAAAGAAATTACTGCGACGCGCTGTGCTGAACGATACCGGAGTCCAGCGCGTTGCCTCGATGCACCCGTGGATATTCAGGGGCAATCTGCATCAGATCCCGCACTGCAATCCGGGAGACATCATAGCTTTCTCAGACAGAGGAGGGAACGTCCTTGGATGGGGGCTGTGGAGCGACAGCGCCCTGTGCATCAGAGTCCTGACCTTCGGGCCGAAGGAACCCGACCAAATGGCGCTGCTGCGCGAGAGGATAACGCGCGCGCTCGAATGGCGCAAAACATGGTGTCCGGGCGAAGAGGCGTTCAGGTGGGTGCACGGCGAGGCGGACGGACTGCCTGGGATAGTCGCCGATCTTTACGGCGACGTGCTCTCGCTGCAGCTCTCGGCGATCGGGTGGTACCGCCACTTAGACGATGTCGCAAAGACCTTCCGTAAAGTTCGTAAGCTTTCTTCGATAGTCCTGAGAAACGAGACAAAGCACCTTGAGAAAGAGGGCATACCGAGAGAGGTGAAGGCCGTTCTTGGCGAGATGCCGACAGAGCCGCTGAAGGTCAGGATAGGATCGCTGTATGAGCTTGTCGATATCGCGGGAGGCCAGAAGACAGGCGCGTATCTCGATGTCCGGCATATACCGGAGGTATTGAAACCGCTCTGCAAAGACGCGAGGGTGCTCGACTGTTTCAGCTATCAGGGGCACTTTGGGCTGCATGCCTTGGCTTACGGAGCATCCGAGGTCGTCGCCGTCGAGCAGTCGCAGGGCGCGATCGACGTCGCCAGACAAAATCTAAAGATAAACGGACTGCCCGATGATAAAATGAAATGGCTCTGCGGGAACGCCTTTGACATTATGCGCGATATGGACGCGGCGCGAGAGAGGTTTGACATCGTGATAATGGATCCGCCTCCGTTCTCGCCCGGCAAGGAACAATTAGAATCGGCGCGCAGGGGATACAAGGAGCTTGCAGTCCGCGGACTTAGACGTCTGCGCGAGGGCGGTTACCTAGTGTTCCTCTCGTGCAGCCACGCCTTCACGCGCGACATGCTGCTTGAGACGCTCACAGAAGCGGCGCGGGACGATGACACGTTGTGCCGCGTGGCGCTTGAGATACATCAGCCTCAGGACCACCCGGCCCTTGCAGGAGTCCCAGAGACGGACTACCTGAAGGGTTTTGTCCTTGGTGTGCGCAAATGATGGCTGTAGCTTCGGACGCTAAGGCGTTCCTGTTCGACTTCGATATGACGCTTGCGGACAGCAGTTACACGATACACAACTGCACGAACCTCCTCGCCGAACATTTCGGGCTGAACGGCGTCACGCGCGAGCAGGTCCTGTATACGATAGGTTTCTCAATAGAGCAGAGTTGGCGGCATCTCTTCGGGGATTTCAAAGAAGAATGGCTGAAATACTACCGCGAGAACTTTCGCGGGCTTGAAGAGTCAGGCCTGAGGCTCTTCCCGAATGCTGTGGCTACCCTCGAGGCGCTTCGCTCAAACGGATACAAAGTGGGCGTCGTGACGAATAGGCACTTTGCCATGAGACCGATCAAGGCCACGGGGCTGGAACCCCTTCTTGATGTCGTCGTTGGGTTAGAGGACGGCAACCCGCCGAAGCCCGACCCATATATACTGCTCAAGGGCAGTGAGCGTATCGGCGTACTGCCGTCGGAGACTATATACGTGGGAGATACCGACATCGACATGAAGACGTCGGTCGCGGCGTCTGTGCGCGGGATAGGCATGACGACGGGGAACTTCGACGGGGAACAGCTCAAGGCCGCGGGCGCGTGGCGTACCCTGGACGATTTGGGCGGGATAATCCCGCTGATAGGCAGATAACGGGGGCTCATCGGCAAATGGTCAGACGCTTCGACCCTGAAGAACGCAGCTGCGGCGTGCGGCCCACCTATTGGATATCCGTGGCTGTGATAGCGGTAATATGGATATGGGCATTCAAGATGTACTTTGACCGCTATGACGACCTGCACCCGGATATCACGTGGGCTGTCCCAGGGATAGACGTAAAGCTCGTAAAGACCCAGGGACTGCTGATGTGGCGCGAGGAAGTCGTCAGGACTCCCGTGGCTGGGATCGTGACATATCCACAGGGGGCGGGCCCGGTCAAAGTGGCCAAAAATTCCGTCCTTGCGAGAATAGACGGCAGGGAACTACGCGCCTCGCAGAGCGGATACTTTGTGGCGGGGCTCGACGGACAGGAGTCGAAATTAAAATACTCTGATATATGGCCGGGCAGCGGCGCTATCCCGAACACAGGGAGCATCAAGATGATAGCGAACGGCTCGGCGCTTAGCGCGGACCACCCCGTTGGGAAACTGCTGGAGCAGCCGCAGGAGCTTCGCTTCATAGGCTACGTCAGCGCCGCCGGGGACATAAAAGAACAGGTCAAACGCGGGAAACTCCGTGTCCTGATGGATAAAGAGGATACAGTGTCCGACGCTGAGATACGTGTAACGTCAAATGTCGGCGGAAAAATCAAGATGTATATAACTATGCCGTGGTTCCAGCCGGATTCGGTCAAGTCAAGAAACTACACCTTGCTGGTCGAGGCTGGAAAGACGCAGGGGGCGATAGTTCCAGAGACCGCCGTCAAACGGAAAAAGGAAGGATACAAGATATACCTTGTGCGCGGGACAAGGGTCGTCGAGAAGGATATAGAGGGTCGCCCGCTCAAAGAGGGCAAGTTTCTCATAACTAAAGGCATCTCCGTCGGGGACGCCGTCGTTGAAAATGCCTCGGAAGCGCGCGAGGGGAGGATACAGTTGTGGTAGGTATGATAAGCGACAACATAGCAATGATACGCGAGCGCATAGAGTCCGCGGCAAAAAAGAGCGGCCGTTCTGCCAACGATATCAAACTTATGGGCGTTTCAAAGTATCACCCGCTCGAGATGATGCTGGCCGCGTCGTCTGGCGTAGACATCCTCGGTGAGAACCGCGTACAGGAAGCGATAGCCAAACGCAGTGGCTGGCCAGAGGGCAACGCCACACCGTGGCATCTTATCGGCCATCTGCAGAGGAACAAAGCCAGAAAGGCCTTAGAGATATTCAGCGTCATCGAGAGTGTGGACACATTCGACCTTGCGCGCGCAGTTAATGTTATACTTGCCGAATCAGGCAGGAAAGGTTATCCTGTCTTCATTGAGGTAAACGTCTCGGGTGAGACGACAAAAAGCGGCGTCGGCCCCGAAGAAGCCGAGCAGCTCGCTGGACGCATCATGGAATATTGCTCTGCGGTCTCTGTCGAAGGGCTAATGACGATAGGGCCAAACACAGACGATACTTCCGCAGTCCGCAGGTCTTTTGAACGTCTCCGCGACCTGAGAGATTCGATGAGGGATGGTCTCGGCCTTGAACTCCCAGAGCTTTCAATGGGAATGAGCGACGACTACGAGACTGCAATAGAGGAAGGAAGCACCATAGTGCGTATCGGGACCGGAATATTCGGGCCGAGAGAATATAAATAAAACATCTTTGATATACTACATGATGTCGGTTTTAACAAATCTTAGCAGGAGAGTGATTTATTATGGCTGAACTTCTCTTGATGTCGTGAACCAATCGTTTAAGAAAGGTATCAGAGGATACGACGGCGCAGAGGTCGACGAGTTTCTCGACCATGTCGCGGAGACGCTTCAGCAGTACGCGCAGCGCACTAAGGAACTTGAGCGCGAGGTCGAGGAAAAGAACAAGAGCCTTGAAGAATATACGAACATGAAAAACGTGCTCCAAGAAGCCCTCATCATGGCGCAGAAAAGCGCCGACGAGAGGGTACAGAGCGCGCGCGATCAGGCTGCGAAGATAATCTCTGACGCCGAACAGAAGGCGAAGGACATCATGAGCGACGCGGAGAAAGAGACAGAATCGCTGCGCGGCAGGGTATCCAATATAAGAGACATCCGCAATAAATATGAGGAAGAAGTTCGCGGGGTCATGGCGAAATTTGCCGACATGCTCGACGGTATCGACACCATCTCCGCCGTGAAGGGCAAGGTGGACGACCTGCTTGAAGGTTTCACGGAACAAGAGGACGAGCCCGTAGAACCTGAGGAAGAGCCGGAACCAGAAGGCCGCCGCCACGCGGCGGGCAGGAAAGACCTCGAAACCGCATATAACATGCTTGGCGTGGATCCGAAAGAAATATTCAAAGACGAAGAACCAGAGGAAAACAACGAAGAGGAATAAACTCCGGTGGAGGCTGTCCTGGCTGAACCTGTAAGCGCGCTCCAGAGCGTCGGCCCGCAGCGTATGAAGCTGTTGGCGGGGATGGGCATATCCACGATAAACGACCTGTTATTATTTTTCCCGCGAAAATATACCGACAGACGCGACCCAGTAAAGGTCAGAGACCTTGTGCCGGGCCGGCCGTCGGTCGTCTTCGCGGAGGTCGAGAGCATAGAGCGCAGGCGGCTGCGCAAGCCGGGGCTTGAACTTGTAGTCGCAGATATGAGCGACGACACCGGCGCTATATCGGTATCGTGGTTTAACAGAAAAGGGCTTGAATATGTATTGAAAGAGGGGACCTCCGTCGCGCTTTACGGAGTCCCCTCTTTGCGCGCCGGCGTCATGGAGATGCCTAATCCCGAATTTGAGGTCATAAAGGGCGAAGATGACAAAGCCCGGCTCTGCGGTATAACCCCAATATACCCTGCGACGGCTGGCCTTCCCGTTAGGTGGTTCAGGCGTCTTGTCGCCGACGTTGTGGAAGAGTTTATGCCCTACATGACTGACGCGCTGCCGCCCCAGGTAATCGAAAAGAGAAAATTTATGCCGTATGCCGCAGCCGTGCGCGTGATGCACAGCCCAAACTCGCCGGAAGAATGGAAGTCGGCGCGGCACAGGCTCGCCTACGAAGAACTTTTTACAGTACAGGCCGCCATGGCGCTGAGGCGCGCGGAGCTGAAAAGCCTCGCTGATTCCCCCGCTATCACGCCGGGAAAAATCTATGACGGTTTCGTAAAATCACTCCCGTTTGAACTCACCGGCTCGCAGAAAGACGGTTTAGCGGAGATATTTGCGGATACTTCAACACGCGTCCCCATGTCGCGGCTGCTTCAGGGCGATGTGGGAAGCGGAAAGACCCTTGTCGCGGTCGGACTTGCCGCCGCAGCCGCCGATTCAGGCGCTCAGACGGCGGTCATGGCTCCGACGGAAGTCCTCGCCGACCAGCTCTATTCTCAGATGGAACATTGGCTGTCGCCGCTTGGCGTGACGGTCGCGCTGCTGAAGGGAGTGCTCCCCGCGCCCGCGAAGAGGAAGGTCCTCGCGTCAATCACGGACGGCTCCGCGGATGTGATGGTTGGCACGCAGTCGCTGCTTGACGACAGCGTCGAGTTCAAAAATCTCGGAGCCGTCGTGATAGATGAGCAGCATCGTTTTGGAGTGATGCAGAGGGCGAAGCTAACGTCCCGCCCCGTCGCGCCGCACATGCTGCTGATGAGCGCCACTCCGATACCGCGCACGCTTACGATGTGCTACTTCGGCGACCTTGATATCTCAGTGCTTAAGGACAAGCCTGCCGGAAGGAAAAAGATCGAGACCCGGATAGTCGATACTTCGCAGATGAAGAAACTGCTCCAGTTTATCATCGACGAAGCGCAGGCCGGCGGCAGAGCGTATTGGATCTGCCCCAGGGTAGAAGACGACGGCGAAAGCGACGCGGTATCGTCGGAGAAAAGGTTTGAATATCTCGACAGGCGGCTCAGCGTACTCGGCGTGGGGCTTCTTCACGGCCGTATGAACAGCGCTGAAAAAGACGAGACGCTTGAAAATTTCCGCACCGGAAAGATAAAGATCTTAGTCGGTACGACTGTCGTGGAAGTTGGAGTCGATGTGCCCGAGGCGTCAGTAATCGTCGTTGAATCGCCGGAATTCTTTGGACTCTCGCAGCTCCACCAGCTTCGCGGGCGTGTCGGGCGCGGCGCGCGGCGCGGCGTATGTGTTCTGCTGACGCGAACTAGCGCCGACGTCCCGGAAAGGCTTGGCGTGATGCTGAATACCGACGATGGGTTTGAGATCGCCGAGGCGGACTTGGTTTTTCGCGGAACCGGCGAGATAAGCGGAGCCGCCCAGCACGGAGCTGCGGAATTTAAGATAGCGGATCTGTCGCGCGACGCGGCGATACTCATAGAGGCGAAGGACGACGCGCGGGAACTCGCCGAGAATTGCCCGGAAGTCCTTAAATTGCCGCCCTTCTCGGAAAAACTTGAAAAATATATCGGCAACGCAATATTTGATGGATAAGCCGAAAGATTTCTCTAAGCTCCACTTGTGAATTATCAATTTTTTATGTACAATTACTCTAACGGCGTGAAACACAAAAGCAATTAAGAACCTTTTAATTGTTTATATAGAACTATGATTATTTGCACTGCTAAAACGAACCATGACAACTGAAAATTGAGGTGACATTTAAATGACAATAACAGCACTGCTATGTGCGGTCATCGGGATTGCCGTTGGCATATTCTCGGGGATCGCCTATCAAAAAAGCAACGCATCAAAGAAGTACAAAGGAGCGCTTTCCGAATCCGAACGCATAATTTCCGAGGCGTCGAAGAAGGCCGAACAGGCTAAGAGAGAGTTCCTTGCCGAAGGCAAAGAAGAGATACACAAGTTAAGGCAGGAAGCGGACCGCGATATCAAAGAACGCCGCAACGAAGTACAGCGTTCTGAACGCCGTCTGGAACAAAAAGAAGAAAATCTCGACAAGAAGATTGACAACATCAGCCGTAAAGAGGAAGAACTCCGCGAGCGCAACGAACAGGCCCAGGCTAAATTGAAGGACTTGGCCGACCGCGAGCAGGAATTGGTGACACAGCTCGAACAGATAGCCCAGCTTAACAGAGAACAGGCCAGAGACCTGCTGC
>JAUNSQ010000004.1:17236-18686 GCA_030539135.1 Synergistaceae bacterium
AGTTGAGTCAGAGGCGAACCACCTTATCGGACTCAGGCTGAAAGAACTCGAAGAACGCGCCAAACGCGAATCAGACCGCAAAGCGCAGGAGATAATCGCCACGGCGGTCCAGCGCTGCAGCGTCGAGTTTACATCGGACGCGGTGGTAAGCGTAGTAAGTCTCCCTTCGGATGAAATGAAGGGCCGTATAATCGGCCGTGAAGGACGCAATATAAGGACCTTTGAAACGCTCACAGGAGTTGACTTAATTGTCGACGATACGCCGGAAGCTGTTACGCTAAGCAGCTTCGATCCTGTAAGACGCGAAGTTGCGCGTCTTTCACTGGAGAGACTGGTTGTTGACGGACGTATACATCCCGCGCGCATTGAGGAAATAATCGAACGCGCCGAGAAGGATGTCCAGATACAGATCATTGAGACGGCCGAACAGGCCCTTCTCGAAACAGGCATCAAGAACATGCATGCTGAGCTCATCAAGATAATAGGTCAGCTCCGCTATCGTACGAGCTATGGGCAGAACGCGCTCTCGCACAGCCTTGAGGTCGCGCATCTCGCCGGTATAATGGCCGCGGAACTTGGTCTTGACGAGATAAAGGCCCGCCGCGCTGGGCTGCTTCACGATATCGGCAAGGCTGTCGACCATCAGGTAGAGGGCCCACACGCCAAAATAGGCGCCGACCTCGCAAAGAGATACGGCGAGACGCCGGACATCGTAAACGCGATAGCCTCGCACCATGAGGACGAAGAACCGCAGACGATATACGCCGTGCTTGTAGCCGCGGCGGATGCAGTCAGCGCTTCACGTCCGGGCGCGCGCCGCGAGAGCCACGACGCTTATGTCAAACGTCTTGAGAAACTCGAAGAAATAGCCAAGTCCTTCAACGGAGTTGGCAAAGCCTTTGCCATACAGGCAGGGCGCGAAGTGCGCATAGCCGTGGCGCCGAACATCACAGACGACGGCGAGATGCAGAAGCTTGCGTACGACATAGCCCGCAAAATAGAAGAAGAGATGCGTTATCCGGGGCAGATCAAGGTCACTCTTATCAAAGAGACCAGGGCCGTGGAGTACGCGAAGTAACCTGTCATGCGTGTGTTATTTATCGGAGATATCATGGGAAGGCCCGGGCGCGAAGCGACTGCCCGGGCTTTGCCCCTCTTACGCGCGGAATACGGCGGCTTTGACTTTGTCATAGCCAATGGAGAGAACAGTGCCGGAGGGTTTGGACTTACGGAAAAAGTGATGAACGAACTCTTTTCCATGGGTATCGATATCCTCACCAACGGCAACCATATCTGGGATAAGAAAGACTTTGTCCCGCTTCTTGACACGGAGCCTAGGGTCCTGCGTCCCGCGAACCACTCGGATGGAACGCCCGGGCGCGGCTTCGCAGTCTACGAGAACAACGGACAAAAACTAGCGGTCCTTTGCCTCCAGGGCAGGGTATTTATG
>JAUNSQ010000004.1:18696-25418 GCA_030539135.1 Synergistaceae bacterium
AGTATCTGAAAAGATCCTTGAGGGCTGCGACGTACCGGCGGTCTTCGTAGATTTTCACGCAGAGGCCACGTCGGAGAAGAGGGCCATAGGGTGTTGGCTGGACGGAAAGGCATCCGTCGTAGTCGGCACGCATACTCACGTACAGACATCGGATGAAGAAGTCCTTCCGGGGGGCACCGCATTCATAACCGACGTCGGTATGACCGGCGGACATGCCGGGATAATCGGTATGACGAAAGAATCTGTTATGCCAAAGTTCATCTACAGCACCCCGTGCAAGTTTGAGGTGTGCGATAAGAACGTCAGGTTTCAGGCAATAGTCGCTGAGATCGACGGAGAAACAGGCAGGGCGATGGACATACGCCGTATCGATATGCCCTGCGAACTTTAACGCTAAAAACATGAAGGGACAGGCTGTCTTTAAAAAGGCGGCCTGTCCCTTTTTGTGTCCGATATTCTTTGTATCGCAGGACAATCGATATAAATTTAATAAAACGCCCTTAAACGCTTTATAAAGTTAAGTTTCTGACATTTGTATTTTGCCAGAAGGTGTGATATATAAATACCTCGTGTGGATTTATATAATACGTTATGTGTTTTTATTATTTGAGGGGAGAGGTTTTTTATGTCAGAAAACAGAGAGCAGTGGGGCAGTCGTTTTGGCTTCATCATGGCTGCTGCGGGTTCCGCGGTAGGCCTTGGAAACGTATGGCGTTTTCCGTACATCACGGGAAAATATGGCGGCGGCGCGTTCGTCGTATTCTATCTTGCGTTTGTCGTCATCATAGGCGCGTCCATAATGCTGGCTGAATTTGCCATCGGACGCAACGCGAAACTCGATTCCGTAGGTTCCTTTAAGAAGCTTGGCGGCGGGGCATGGGCAATCGTGGGATGGATGGGATTTTTCTGCGGGTTCGTCATTCTGTCGTATTATGCCGTTATTGCCGGATGGACGCTTGCCTATATCTTCAAGTCGTTAATGGGGCTTATGGAAGTAGCCGGCCAGGGCAAAGCCGATGTCGCGTTCGTATCCTTCATCAGCGACCCGATGCAGGCCGTTCTCTTCCACATTGTTGTTATGGGCATAGTGATAGGCATAGTCTATAAGGGTATTGGTGGCGGCATTGAGAAAAGCTGCAAAGTCCTAATGCCCGCGCTTTTTGTCATCCTCGTCATCCTGATCGGCCGTTCTGTAACGCTCCCCGGAGCTGTAGAGGGGTTGAAATTCTATCTGCTCCCGGAATTCTCCAAGTTGAGCGCCGAGGGGCTGCTGGCCGCGGCGGGGCAGGCTTTCTTCTCGCTCTCTCTCGCTATGGGGATCATGGTCACATACGGCAGTTATATAAGCAAAGACGAATACCTGCCGTCAGCGGCTCGTACGATCGTATTCCTTGACACGCTCGTTGCGATTCTCGCCGGACTCGTCATCTTCCCTGCGGCTTTCGCGTTTGGCGTCCAGCCGAATGCCGGCCCTAGCCTCACGTTCATAACGCTCCCGGCGGTCTTTGCGAAGATGCCGATGGGCGGCGTATTTTCTTCAGCGTTCTTCGTGCTCCTCTTTATAGCGGCGCTGACGTCCGCCATATCTCTCTTTGAGGTCACGGTCTCATACGCTATCGACAACCTCCACTGGAGCAGAAGCAAAAGCGCCGTAATCATGGGCGTTGCCATAGCGGCGCTCGGCATTCCTTCCGCACTCTCACAGGGCGCGTGCCAGATCAACGTCATGGGGATGAGCTTTCTTGATTTCGCCGATTTCATCACCAACAACGTCGTGATGCCGGTCGGCGCTATCTTTATCGCCCTCTTTGTCGGCTGGGTATGGACGAAAGGTGCGAAAGACGAGATCACGCACGATGGACAGCATGAATTCAAGCTTTACAACCTCTGGCTGTTCATCTGCCGCTTTGTAGCTCCAATAGCCCTTGCGGTAATTTTCTTGAACGGCATCAAGCCGGTGCTCTTCAAGTAATCGCCTAGCAAACTATATATAATCCAATAAGACGAACACGGTGCCGATACATGCGCCGCGTTCGTTTTGTGTCTTTATGTCCGCTACAGTGTGAAAATACGCACAAATTATTAGGCAGGTTATACATTGACGGTATATATGCAAAATAATAACATAATATAAATTAATTTGGCATCTTTATGGCCATAATAGAAAGGAGTTCGACGAATGGACATTAAACAATTGTGGAAATCTAAAAAGGGGTTCACCCTTGTCGAACTCCTTATCGTGATAATCATCATCTCTATACTTACCGGAATGATGATGTTTGCCGTTAGCGCCGCGAAGGACAAGGCCGAACAGACTGCCGCGGAGGTTGCCGTCAATACGGTCAAGCGCGCGATGGAGCTGGGCTTCGCCGGAGCCGACATGACCGGCGTCAGATCCATCATAATCAATAGCAGCGCTGTGCCGGTACACAATAAAAATGAGACAATAATCGTCAACAACATACTCGAGTATCTCAAAGGTTCGAACATGAATGAGGTCTCGCTGTATGTGTACGGGTTTGACCCGCCGCAGTACTACATAAACTATTATCCGCACGGTGACAGGAACTCGAGGCTTTATTACCAGTACGATTCGCATAATCCTGAAGCCGGCGTACAAAAAATCAAATATTAAATTTATTCTTTCAAACAACTAAATATGACAGGAAACCGTCTGGTTGCTTGCGACCGATTAGAATATGAATAAAATGTGCTCGATGATATTTCTTGGAACATATTTGGCGACGTGCGGCTTAATGCGTTTTATGCTGGAATTCTTGCTTTTTGATAATTACAGGGGATTAATAGGCGCGTTGTCCATCTCGCTGCATTCTTCGATATTCAGCGTATTGCTCGGGCTGTCGCTATTATTTAGCAAGGGCAGAAGGACTGTCGACACAAAGCGATGAAATGTGACGTCCTAACAAAAAACGGGCCGTGGAAGCGAATATTTCCGCGGCCCGTCTCATATTGAATTTAAAACGCAGGTACGACGCCCTTTGGCGCGAGTTTTGTAGTGATGAATTTCTTGACTTCCGGCGAGTTGAGAGCCTTTGACAGCGCTTTTGTAGCCGCAGTATCCTTGTCGGCGCTTCTCACTGCGAGTACGACTGCGTACGGAGAATTTTTGTCCTCGAGCGCGAGGGCCTCTTTTGTCGGGTTGAGCCCGGCGTCGACCGCAAAGTTCATCGTGATGACTGATATCGTCGTATCGGGCAGGCTGCGCGGGAGCTGCGGGGCTTCCAATTCGATTATCTTAAGGCCGAGTGGGTTGGATACGACATCACGTGCCGTGAGGTCCTTCTTGCCTGTCGCCATTTTAAGCAATCCTTCACGTTCAAGCAGCTTATATGCGCGGTAGCCGTTTGTCGGATCATTGGGGACCGCCACTATGGAGCCCTTCTTTACGTCCTTGAGCGATCTGACTTTCTTAGAGTAAATGCCGATAGGCAGAAGGTGGACTTTGACGAGCGGCACGATGTCCAGATTCTTTTCCCTTTCCATATTTTC
Source organism: Synergistaceae bacterium (assembly GCA_030539135.1). Classification (GTDB taxonomy): domain Bacteria; phylum Synergistota; class Synergistia; order Synergistales; family Synergistaceae; genus JAUNSQ01. Next base: position 22,207 of record JAUNSQ010000004.1, read on the forward strand.
GAGATAAGGGACATGCTGGAAGAAATTCGCGTTGAGGCTCTTGTCCTGGAGCGCAAGGTTGGGCTGCACAAAGTCGGTGAACTCTTTGATGACGAGGTCGTACCCGTCTTTCTTCAGCACGTCTTTGGCGATGACGGCGATATCCTTCGCGGGGAACGGAGTTACCCCGAGGAGTATCTTATTATCCGCCGCGGCGGCGAATGTCGGTATGAGAATGAGCGCGAGCAGTGCGAATGTCAATGCCTTTTTCATTTATGTTTCCTCCTTAGATTTGATAATTCTTAATCAAAAATCAAAATAGTACGAATGCTAACGTGTGATCTCCAGAACTCCTTCCTTTATGAATATCGAGGGGCGCGGGTAATAAGGTCCGCAGTTGCCCATAAAAAAAGGACCGGGCTCGCATGAGCGAACCCGGTCCTGATATGCACGATGCCGCTAAGCGCCGACCATTTCAGGAGAGGATCCGCTCATGCCGCACATCATCATATCCATCATCATGACTATCTGTTTTATCTGCATCGCGTTTCCTCCTTTCCCCTTTTGTCGGTTTCTGTAACGAATTGCAGAGATTTTATACGCCTGACTGTCAATTGTCAAGGACTTTTATGATTGCAGTTCCAAAGGCTCGAACATTTTCCCAGGGTTTAGGATGTCCAACGGGTCGAACGCCTTCTTGATGCCGCGCAGAACTTCAAGCTCCGCGGGGGATTTCGCCTTTATCAGTATGTCTCGTTTGACATGCCCGATGCCGTGCTCTCCGCTGCCGATGCCGCCGAGCGATATTGCCTCGTCGATGAGTGTGTCGAGCAGGTCTTCACAGTAAGTCTGCCATTTCTCAGGCGACATGTCCTTTGGCTTGAGCGGGACTGGGTGGACGTTGCCGTCTCCGATATGCGTGTTGATGCCTATCTGGACGCCCCATTCGCCGCAGATCTTATAGACCCTGCGCATGAGTTCCGGGACCTGTGAAAGCGGAACGACAAGGTCTCCGCCGCCGCAAGCGTACGGGTCGCGGTTCCTCGCGCCCTCGAACGCATTCTGTCTGACGTTCCACATAACGGCGGAATCTGTGCGGTTCTCCGCGACAAAGACTTCGAACGCGCCGTTCTCTTGGCATATCCTGCCGACCGTCTCATACCCGTCCTCGATCTGCTCGTCCGTGTTTCCCTCTATCTGGACGAGAAGGTACGCTTCGCTGCGTTCCTGTTCGGGGAGGGTGCATCCGAGGTATTCCGTGGTGTAATCCGCGGTCATCCTGTCGATGGCCTCGCATGATATTATCATCTTTCCGGAAGTGACGACCTTGGCGACGGTATCGACCATTTGTTCTATCGTAGGGTAACAGGCGAGGACGTTGACCGTCTTGCCGGGCAGCGGCTCGAGATTGACGATGAGCTTCGTGGCTATCGCGAGCGTGCCCTCGCTGCCGCAGAGCAGATCGAGCAGGTTGTAGCCCCACGTCTCTTTGCGGAACTTACCGCCGAGGTTGAGTATCTCGCCTGACGGGAGGACGACTTCGGCCCCCAGCATGTGGCGGCGTGTGCTGCCGTAGCGGATGACCTTGCCTCCGCCGGCGTTGGTCGCGAAGTTGCCGCCGATGAAGCTGGTCTCGGTGCTCATGGGATAGCCCGCGTAGAGGAAGCCCTCTTCGGCGACGGCACGGCAGAGGTCGTTGGTGACGACACCCGGTTCCACGACCGCTACGCGGTTGATCTTATCTATCTCGAGTATCTTGTTCATCCGTTCAAGCGAAAGGACTATTCCGCCCGCGAGCGGTACCGCTCCGCCGTTGAGTCCGCTTCCAGCTCCTCGCGGCGTGACCGGTATGCGATACTTCGTGGCGATCTTCATGACCGCGCTGACCTGCTGAGTGTTGTCGGGGCGTACTACCGCCTCAGGCATGTGTCCCCACATCTGTCCGGCCTGATCCCATGAATATGTGTCAAGCACATCGTCATCGGTAGATACACCTCCGTTGCCAAGCGCGGAAGCCAGTTCGTCACAGATATCCTTAGTGAGTTTTCCATATTTGTCCGTCATTGTTTCCTCGCCTTGACCGCGTCGATAAGGGCGTTCAGCGTTTCCATGGCGTCGCCCTGGATGCTGAGGTCCGCCACGCGGAATATCGGGGCCTCAGGGTCATGGTTTACCGCGATTATGGTCTCCGCCCCGGACATGCCGGCGATATGCTGCACGGCCCCGGATATTCCGAAGGCGATATATACGCGCGGTGTGACTGATTTTCCGCTAAGTCCGACCTGGGCGGAATATGGAGCCCAGCCGAGGTCTACCGCCATGCGTGAAGCGCCGACCGTGCCGCCTAGCAGCGAGGCCAGTTCCTCAAGCTTCGCGAAGTTTTTGGCGTTTTTCATACCCTTACCGCCTGCGACTATGAGCTCAGCCTCCTGGAGCGGAAGCCCTACGGTCTTCTCAGGCTCGAAGCCTATATAGGTGAGCAGCGACATGAGCGCGTCGGCGGGGACTGTCTCGCAGATAACCTCGCCACTGCGTGATTCGTCGGCGGCGAGCGGACGTCTGGATTTCGGACGTACCGTGCACATCTGCGGGTCGCGTCCCTTTGTTTTGATATCCGCCATGACGTTGCCTCCGATCGCGGGGCGTGTCTGTATCAGGCGTTTGGATTCATTGTCTATCGCCATCTCGGTGCAGTCCGCCGTGAGGCCGCAGCCAAGCCTCGCGCTCAGAAGCGGCATAAGTGTGCGGCCGCGTGTCGTGGCCGAGGCGATGAGTATGGAAGGCATATATTTATCTGTGAGTTTCTCGAGAGTGTTTACTATGATATCGGCGCGGAAATCCTTGAACTCCGGGCTGTCTACCACATAGACCTTATCCGCGCCGTATTTTATAAGCTCGGCAGCCGCATCCTTGACGCCTCCGCCCATGACGACGCTGGCGAGCGGAGCTCCAAGGTCGTCGGCAAGTTCGCGTCCCCAAGCCAGAAGTTCGCGCGATACGGAATGCATCTTGCCGTCGCGGACTTCGGCGAGCGTCCATACTTCTCCGTTAGTCCCGTTCATCTTGCCGCCTCCACAAAGTTCTTATTCTCAAGTTCCGCCATTACCGCGTTTATTGCCGCCTTCGGGTCGCTAGACAGTTTCATCTTGCGCCCCTGTCTGGTAACCTTTGGATATGTGACGTTGACAACCTGGGTCGCCGAGCCCTTGAGCCCGGTCTCGTCCGCGGTCATG
>JAUNSQ010000110.1 GCA_030539135.1 Synergistaceae bacterium
AGGAACGCAGAAAGTATCTCCATGCCCTTGGGCGTGTGTGCAACTTCGGGGTGGAACTGGAGCGCGACGATGTCACCGTCGGGCGATTCAAATCCCGCAATGGCTCCGTTTTCGCTGTGGGCCGTTATCTTAAATCCCTGCGGGAGCTCCATTACCTGGTCCCAGTGGCTCATCCAGACCTGCGTTTTTTTCTCGTCCGCCATCCGTGTGAAAAGCTTTCCACCGAGTACGTCTATATTCGCGCGGCCATATTCGGCATATTCGCCCTTCTTGACAGTTCCGCCGAGCTGATGAGCTAGCAGCTGCATTCCATAGCATATACCCAGCACGGGAACGCCGCGTTCTATTATTGACTTTGACACGCTAGGAGCGTCGGCGTCAAGGACGCTCCTAGGCCCGCCTGAGATAATTATTCCAGACGGATATATTTCTTCGAATTTTTCAGCGGGCGAGTCCCAAAAGAGTATCTCGCTGTAAACGCCAAGTTCTCTCACGCGTCTGGCGATAAGTTGTGTGTACTGCGAGCCGCAGTCGATGATAAGTATTTTGTTCTCTTTTGTATTCATTATATTCAGGGATAAATCCCTCTCCACCTCCGAATAACTTCTTTTGTGCGCTGATAAGTATGACACAGAAGAGACGCTGGGACAAGAGGCCATAGGATACGAAAATGGGGAAGAGATTTCTCTCTTCCCCATCTGTGGTTTCTTTCAAACTGCTTGGCGGGATTAGTAATCCATACCGCCCATTCCACCCATGCCGTCCATACCGCCGCCCATATTAGGCATAGCGTCTTTCTTCTCCGGCTTGTCGGCAACGAGAACATCCGTCGTCAGGAGCATCGAGGCGATAGAGGCCGCGTTCTGAAGCGCTGAGCGCGTGACCTTTACAGGGTCGATGATGCCTGTCTTGACCATATCAACATATTCGCCCGTTGTGGCGTCAAGTCCCTGACCCTCTTTGAGCGTCTTGACTTTGTCGATAATGACGTCGCCCTGCATACCCGCGTTCGTCGCGATGATGTGGAGTGGTTCTGTCAGCGCCGCGCGAATGATCATTGCGCCCGTCTTGACATCGCCGTCAAGTTTAAGGATAGCTTTGTCAAGGGCTTTGGCGCATCCTACGAGCGCGACTCCACCGCCTGCGACTATTCCTTCTTCGACTGCGGCGCGCGTTGAGTTGAGCGCGTCTTCGATACGGAGTTTGAGCTCTTTCTGCTCTGTCTCTGTAGCTGCTCCGACCTGGATGACCGCTACTCCGCCAGCGATCTTAGCAAGGCGCTCGTGCAGCTTCTCTTTGTCGTATTCTGACGTTGAGTCCGCGAGTTCCTTCTTGATCTGCGCGGCGCGGTCTGCGATAGCCTTTGAATCGCCTTTTCCTTCGACGATCGTTGTGTCTTCTTTTGTAACTTTGATCTTCTTGGCGTGTCCAAGGACCGTTGTGTCAGCGTTCTCAAGCTTGAGTCCGACTTCTTCGCTGATGACCGTTGCTCCTGTTACGATGGCGATATCCTGGAGCATGGCCTTTCTGCGGTCGCCAAAGCCCGGGGCCTTGACGGCTACGACCTGAAGTATTCCGCGGAGCTTGTTGACTACGAGCGTCGCGAGGGCTTCGCCTTCGACGTCTTCAGCGATGATAAGGAGAGGCTTGCCGAGCTGTACTATCTTTTCGAGTACAGGAAGCATGTCTTTCACATTGCTGATCTTGCCGTCTACGATAAGGATATTAGCGTCGTCGAGCACCGCTTCCATACGGTCGGGGTTGGTGATCATATATGGGCTGAGGTAGCCCTTGTCGAACTGGAGCCCCTCGACCGTCTCAAGCGACGTGCCGAGGCTCTTGCTGTCTTCTACTGTGATCACGCCTTCCTGCCCGACTTTGCCCATGGCTTCGGCGATAAGTTCACCGATCGTCTTGTCGTTAGCGGAAATGGCCGCGACCTGCGCGATCTTGTCATGTCCCTTTACGGGAAGAGCTTTCTTCTTGAGTTCTTCAACGACTACGTCCGTTGCGATCTCGATACCCTTGCGAATAAGCATTCCGTTCGCGCCTGCGGCTACGTTCTTGTTGCCTTCGTGGATTATCGCGCGCGTAAGGACTGTCGCCGTGGTGGTTCCGTCGCCGGCTACGTCGTTGGTCTTTGAAGCTACTTCTTTGATGAGCTGAGCGCCCATATTCTCAAACGGATCTTCGAGCTCGAATTCCTTCGCGATCGTTACACCGTCGTTGATGATCATCGGGGAGCCAAATTTCTTTTCGAGGACTACGTTGCGTCCCTTTGGCCCAAGGGTGATTCCTACTGTGTCTGCTACTTTATTGATTCCACGCTCCATAGCGCGGCGAGCATCTTCTTTAAAAAGCAAAATCTTTGCCATAATTTTATTCCTCCCTATCTTTCAGCTACTTCGTGATTACAGCAAGAACGTCTCTCTCGCTGATGATGAGGTATTCCTCGCCATCAAGCTTGACTTCCGTCCCTGAATATTTGCTGTAGATGACTTTGTCTTTGACTTTGACATCCATCGGCTGGCGTTTGCCGTTATCGAGGACTTTGCCCTCTCCAACCGCAAATACGATACCTTCGACCGGCTTCTCTTTCACTGTGTCGGGAAGTACGAGTCCGCCCTTTGTCTTGTCTTCGTGGGGCGCTGCTTTGATTACGATTCTGTCTCCTAGTGGCTTGAGTTTCATAGATATCCCTCCTGTTGGTTTTTTATCTTTTGTGTTAGCACTCAAACTAAACGAGTGCTAATCATTTTCGTGAAAGAGTATAATAATTTGCAACGCAATGTTCAATAGAGATTATTTGTAAATATTTTTGATATATGATGATATTTTTCGATTTTTAGAGATTTTTACCGATTTTCAAAATTACTTTGACTTTATTTAATCTTACGCATTTAATGCAACATCAAGCTCCATCTCAACGCCGTTTTATTGTATGATTAACCGTAACATATTGATATGAAAGGAACAGCCAATGAAGAAACTATTCGTCAGCGTATTTATGGTCGTCGTGCTCGCATCCACACAAACCTGCGCCGCAGAACGCGCAAACCTGTCCGGCGTAACGAGAGATATGCTCACGCCGGGTTTCTGGATATCACGCGCGGCGAAACCAAATAAAATATTGATGAACCGCGATGAGATCGCCGCTTTCTCCAATGAGATAAAACACACGGATAAAACTCACTGCGTCGATGTCTTTTCACTGCCTGTGATGCTCACCGCAGAACAGCTTGCAAGTTATATAAACACGTTCGACTTTCCTAAAGAGGAACGTTATGTTGGGGACATAAAAGCTGACGCAAAACATTATGAGCAAATCAACAGGCTGCGCGATGTCGCCGCTGTGCGAGAACTCAATATCGTTCGTTTTGGAACTGCGATAAGAGATACGCAGATCCGCGCGTTCCCCACCGACGACCCATCGTATACGGAACCAAACTACGTTGAATTTGACATGAACGTTGAGAGCGTCGCTAAGATATGGGAGCCGCTCGCTCTGCTCCACACCTCGCATGACGGGAGGTGGATGCTCGCGCAAAGCCCGTCTGTGCTCGGCTGGGTGAAGTCTGAAGACATTGCGGTCATTGGCAGAGACGCGCTGAAAAAATATCTCGACATGGATTTTCTCGTGATAACTGGCAACCGCATATTTCTCGACAGAAGCCACACATCGCCGCAGGCTGAACGAACGGAGCTGACGATGGGCACGAAGCTCCCGCTTGTCAAGGGCGTCGACATAGTCGACGGCATAACTGCGGACTACAGCAATACGGCGATACTCCCCGGCAGAGACAAGGACGGAAATTTTATAGAGAAACGGGCTAGGATACCGCTCCACTGCGATACAAGCGTAGGATATCTGCCATACACCCAGGCGAATATAATAAAGCAGGCGTTCAAGATGCTCGGAGAACGCTACGGCTGGGGCGGGCTGTGGAACGCGCGCGACTGCAGCGCATATATCAAAGACATATACCTGACGTTCGGCGTTGAACTGCCGCGCAATTCGAGAAGCCAAACGCGGATACCGTCTACGCATTTCGACACAAAAGACATGCAGCCCGAAAAAAAAGAACTGCTGATTTTAAAACTGCCAGCAGGAGCAATTTTACAAATGCCGGGACATATTGTCCTTTACCTTGGAAGATTCAACGGCAGACCTTATATTATCCCCGACGCATACGCATACGGAGAGAGCGGGCTTAAAGGAACGAACGGAAGAACGAAGATCAACTGCGTAGCGATATCTGACCTGCAAATTACGCGTAAAAACGGAAGTACCTTTTTGGAAGCGATACATAATATAAATGTAATTAAATCCGCAGGTAAATAGGAGGCATATTTATGAAGACATACAAATCGGTGGCTGAACTGATAGGAAAAACGCCCTTGCTTGAGCTCACAAACTTTGAAAAGGAACATGGCCTTTGCGCGACCGTGCTCGCGAAGCTTGAATATTTCAATCCAGCAGGAAGCGCGAAAGACAGGATAGCTAAATTTATGATAGAGACAGCCGAAAAAGAGGGACTGCTTGCCTCGGGCTCGGTCATAATCGAGCCTACGAGCGGGAATACCGGCATTGGACTCGCGGCTATCGCGGCAGCCCGCGGCTACCGCGCGATATTCACTATGCCGGAGACGATGAGCGTCGAGCGCAGAAATCTTTTAAAAGCATACGGAGCGGAAATAGTCCTTACTGACGGGGCTAAGGGCATGTCCGGCGCCATTGAAAAGGCAAAGGAACTCTCTGAGTCCATCCCCAACAGCTTTATCCCAAGCCAGTTCACAAACCCAGCGAACCCTGCCGCGCACAGAGCTACAACGGGCCCTGAAATTTGGGGAGATACGGACGGCAAGGTGGATATATTTGTCGCCAGCGTCGGCACCGGCGGAACGATAACGGGGACAGGAGAATATCTGAAATCACAAAATCCGGCGGTCAAAGTAGTGGCAGTCGAACCGGCTGGCTCTCCCATGCTGTCCGAAGGCAAAGCCGGGGCGCATAAGATACAGGGCATTGGAGCCGGGTTCATCCCGCAGACGCTGAACATAAAAGTATACGACGAGGTTATCACAGTAAAGGACGATGACGCGTTTATGACGGGACGCGAGATAGCGCATAAAGAGGGCGTGCTCGTCGGCATATCGTCGGGCGCGACGGCTTGGGCCGCGGCGCAGCTCGCGAAACGTCCCGAAAATAAAGGCAAGATCATTGTCGCGCTTCTGACCGACACAGGCGAACGCTATCTTTCGACGCCAATGTTCGCCGATTAAAATCTTCTCTCTTATCACGA
>JAUNSQ010000005.1:0-5198 GCA_030539135.1 Synergistaceae bacterium
ATATTCGGCGGCTCACATGAACGCCTACCTTGTCCCGACGACGCTCGACACTCCAGATTGGCAGGTCGCTCTGCTCGAAGACCCCTGCGCGGCCGGATGCTATGGCGCGAAGGGCATCGGAGAACTCCCAGCGAACGCTGGAGCCCCGGCCTTCGTCGCTGCGGTCGAGAACGCGGTCGGCGTGTCGGCCTCATCGATACCGCTGACCGGGGAGAAGCTTTTCGCGCTTATGGAAGAGAAGAAGCGGAGGGACGCGGAATGAGGATAGAACTTACGGTAAACGGGAAGCTCCGCCGTGTGGACGCTCCGCCGATGAAGACGCTGTTGGAGGTGCTCCGCGAGGACTTGGGCTTCACCGGCTCCAAAGAGGGCTGTGGCGAGGGAGAGTGCGGGGCGTGCTCCGTGATAATGGACGGCCATCTCGTAAACTCCTGCCTTATCCCCGTGATACAGGCCTCCGGCCATGAACTGCTGACGATAGAGGGCTTGGGAACGTCCGACAATATGGACATACTGCAAAGGGCTTTCGTCGACGCGGGAGCCGTACAGTGCGGCTTCTGCACACCGGGCATGGTCTTGGCGTCGCGCGCGCTGCTCGAGGAGAACCCTTCGCCGACGCGCGATGAGATAAAGGCGGCGCTGTCCGGCAACATCTGCCGCTGCACGGGCTACGAAAAGATATACGACGCGGTCGAGGCTGCGGTCGCCAACGGATACTGCGACACGTTCGCGCCGAGGGAGAACCTCTGCTCCGGCGAACCTCCGTCGCCGTCCTCGGAGGACGAAAAGGATTTTTTCACCCCAGAAACTCTCGCGGAAACCCTGCATGTTTTTGACGCCAACTTCGGCGCGGCGCTCCTAGCGGGCACGACGGACATCATCCCGGACATCAGGAACGGGAAGTTCTCCGCGCGGAAGGTCATCGACCTCAGCCGCGTGAAGGAGCTCGGCGGCATAAACAAGGCCGGCGAGAATATACGTATCGGCTCGCTGGTCACCAACGGCGAAATAATCAGAAGCGCGATCGTTAAAAAATATCTTCCTGCCCTTCGCGAGGCTTCTCTGCGCAGCGGAGCCCCCGCGGTGCAGAACCGCGCCACGATCGGCGGCAACGTCGTCACGGCGTCCGGCGCGGCGGACCTCCCGTCAATACTGCTCGCTCTCGACTCGTCCGTCGTCTTGGAGAGCATAAGAGGCCCGCGCGAGATGAAGCTTGAAAGATTTATCCGAGGATACCGCGATCCGGACATCCGCTCGAACGAGATACTCCACGAGATAACGATACCTGTGCCGCGCGAAGGGTCCGTTCAGAAATTTTACAAGCGCGGCAGCCGCAAAGCCCTCACCCTATCGCGTATATCGCTTGGCTTTTACGCCGAGGCGGCGGGCGGAGTGATCTGGGAGTTTCGCGCGGCGGCGGGCAGCATGTCTCCGACTCCGATACGGCTCTCGAAACTCGAACAGACCGTCAGGGGCAAGCGGCTCTCTGACAAGCTCATCGAGGAGGCGGCGAGCGCGGCGGCTGATGAAGTCAATCCGCGCAAGAGCCCCGCGTGGCGCAAGGCAATGACGGCGAACCTCGTTCGCAGATTTTTTGTCGAAGAGCTCAGATGATGCTAAAATCTCAGCGTCTAAACAAATATGCTTGGAGGGTCCTCAATGATATCTAAGAAAGCGATAGCGGCGTTAGCCGCAATAATTACAATAGGAGTGATAGCTTTGACAACAGCAGGAACAGAAAGCGAAGCGAAGACGAAACGCCAGACCGCCACATTCGAAACGTCGATGGGACAGTTCAAGATCGAGCTCTACAACGACCTCGCGCCCAAGACGGTGAAGAACTTCACGGACCTCGTAGGCAAGAAATATTATGACGGCCTCGTGTTCCACCGCGTGATAGACAACTTCATGATCCAGGGCGGATGCCCGAGGGGCGACGGAACGGGCGGCCCGGGCTATGTCATCCCAGACGAGTTCGGCAAGGGGCTCAAGCATGACGTAAAGGGATATCTCTCGATGGCCAACGCTGGCCCGAACACAGGCGGCTCGCAGTTCTTCATCACACTCGTGCCGTGCCCGTGGCTTGACGGCAAGCACGCGATATTCGGACACGTCGTCAGCGGAATGGACATCGTCGAGAAGATAGGCAAGGTGCCCACCGATTCGCAGGACAGGCCTCTTAAAAAGGTAGTCATCACAAAGATCACAGTTAAATAAATACTCTGATTTATTAGGCGGCCGGTCAAATTCCGGCCGCTTTTTCGTTTTCCTGCGGCTTTTATGTTAAAATAGCATAACATCTAACAATTGTTCCAATATTCTTTTTTTAGTCAACAAAAAATCTCGCTTTTTCGCGTCAGGGGCTGTCATATTGGACAAGGGCAAATTAATGCTTATCGTCGACGATATAAAGACCAACCGCGATATCCTGAAAGAAATATTCAAGGATGACTACTGTTTTGTCGAGGCCGGAAACGGGCGCGAGGCCCTGCGCAAGATGCGCGACAACAGCGATATCTCGATGATCCTTCTCGACCTCTACATGCCCGGAATGGACGGCTTTGAATTCCTCGAAGAAAAACAAAAAAAGCGCAAGTTCGGCGACGTTCCAGTGATAGTCGTATCGCAGGGTCTTGACGAAGAGAACGAGCTGCGGGCGATGAAGCTCGGCGTCTTTGGCTTCGCGGCTCACCCCGTCAATCCAGAGATGATAAAGCTCCTCGTCGCGAAAGCCGCCTCCGATACGGAACAGGAACAACAGAGGCTCAAGCGGGAGCTTTCCGATACGGCAGACCAGCTGCAGCTTTTCGTAGGAGCGATACCGGGAGGCATAGCGACCTATGAGGTCGACGGCGGCCGCATCAACACCCTCTACTTCAACGACCTTACCGCCTCGTTCATCGGCTACACGAACGAGGAATACCGCGCGATAGTCGACGACGACCCGTTCCAAATCGTCCATCCCGACGACAGGAAGACGCTGCGCTCGATAGTCGTCCACTGCGCGTCGAGCGGCGCTTCTATGGAGCGGACCATACGCATCCGACACAAGCTGGGCGATTATATGTGGGTCAGGGCGATCGCCAAAAAATACCGCGAGACGGACGGCCATCAGTGCGTTATCATAACGTACCTCGACGTTACGAGAGAGAAGACCGCGAACCTGGTCCTCGCTTATCAGGCGGAGCGCGACACGCTTACGGGGATATACAACAAGACCACGTTCCTCTCCAAGACCCGCGACATGCTCAGAGACGCCTCGAACGGCGAGGCCTTCGCCCTTGTTCGCTGGGACATAGAGGGCTTCAAGTTCATAAACGACCTCTTCGGCTCCGAGGCCGGGGACAATGTGCTCAAGGAGTTCGCCGCGATACTCGACCGGCTTTTCAAGGGCGTCGGGACATACGGGCGGCTCGAGGGCGACAACTTCGCGACGTGCATACCGGCCAGCCGCTTCGACGCGGAGAAATTCCTCGAAGAGACCAAAAAATGTTTCAGCGTGCTCAGCGTCGATCACTCTATGCCCATAGGCATGGGGGTCTTCACGATAGACGACGCCTCCCTGCCGGTCGACGCGATGTGCGACCGTGCGGCGCTCGCGATGCAGAAGATAAAGGGAGACATCACCAAGCGATACTCCTTCTACAGCGAGGATATGCGCGCCGCGGTCATCAACGAACAGTCGCTGACGCGCGACATCGAGACGGCTCTCGCGGAAGAGCAGTTCGTCGTATATTACCAGCCGATCTTCGACTCGACCACGAGGCGGCCTTTTACAGCCGAGGCCCTCGTGAGGTGGCAGCACCCGTCGCGCGGCTTTCTGCCGCCGTCGGAGTTCATACCGATACTAGAGAGGAACGGGCTCATCACCCGCGTGGACGCCTTCGTAAGAGACAGGGTCTGCCGTTATCTCAGCGGGAGAAAAAAGGCCGGAAAGAAAATATTCCCGATATCCGTCAACGTCTCGCGGCTGAACATCTATGGAGGCAGCGACTTCGTGAAGGGGCTCGTCGACTTGGTGGGGCGCTACGACCTAGAGCCGAAATATCTCAAGATAGAGATAACCGAGAGTGCTTATATGAAAGATCCTCAGCGTATGCACAGCACGATCCTCGAGCTTCGCAGGAACGGCTTTGCCGTAATGATGGACGATTTTGGGAGCGGGTATTCCTCGCTCAACATGCTGAAGGACATAGAAGTAGACTCCCTAAAGATAGACAGGAACTTCATCGCAGGGCTGGAGGGCTCGCCGCGCGGGGGCAGCATACTCAACGCGACGATACGCCTCGCGAGGTGGCTCGATATTGCCGTAGTGGCCGAGGGCGTCGAGACGAGCGAACAGCTCAGCTATCTGCGCAGCGCCGGGTGCGATTTTATCCAGGGATATCTCTTCTCGCGTCCATTGCCGGAGCCCGCGTTCGACGAACTTATAGACGCGGAGCCGGCTAAGCTCGCCGCGATGTCGGCTGCCGCAGAGACGAAGAAGTTCGTCGAAGACGTCGACCTTAACTCTATCTGGAAGACCGATGGCCGCACGGATATCATCTTCAACAGCATAATCGGAGCCATCGGGATATTTGAACTGCACGACGATATGATCGAGGTCGTCCGAGTGAACGACCGCTACTATAAATTATTCGACACCACGCCGCAGGAGCTCAGCATCGACGGAAAGAACATACTCAACACGATACACGAAGAGGACCGCGGAGCCCTGCTGGACGTGTGCGTGAACTCGCGCGACGCCGGCGGGATGGGAAGGATAGAAATTCGCACACAAATCAAGAACAGCAAAAGAGAAATTTGGCTGGACGTCAAGATCCTCTATATCGGGAACATCCACGACAGGAGCGTCTTCTACGCCGTGCTCAAGGACATTACCGACGACGTCAAGCGACGCGAGGGCCGCATCGGCTACCTGCGCTCGCTCTTCGACAACGCCCCGCACGGCATATTCGTCTGCGCTCTCCGCGACGGAAGGGTCGAAACAAAATATTTCAACTACAAGTTGGCCGAGATGTTCGGATACGGCTACGAGGAATTTTACGACATCATCAAGGACAGCCGCGCGCATCTGTTCAATATGCCCGCCGACGAGTACGACGCGGCGCATGAGAACATCCTGAAGGCCATACGCACGCACAAACCTATGGACTATGAGTACGAGGCGCTGATGAAAGACGGCTCGACACATTGGC
>JAUNSQ010000005.1:5208-5610 GCA_030539135.1 Synergistaceae bacterium
TCGAGCTTCGCCTACGAGGACGCCGGTTCCATCATCTATCACGGCACCGTCTACAACATCGACAGAACAAAGGAAGCCGAGGCTGAGGCGGCGGACGCGAGGAAGCGCCTCGAACTCTCGAATGCGAGAATGAAGCTCGCCTTTAGGCAAAACCGCGTCGAGATATGGGAATACAACATAAAGACACACATCTTCACGCTCATATCGAGCGCGAAGCTCAAAGACGACGAGACGTTCTCGATAAGCAAGAGCGACCTCTTCACAAAGACGTCGTACCTGTCAGGCGACTCCGCGGCCGACTTCACGCGTATGCTGAAGGATCTTGAGGACGGCACCCAGTCCGTCTCAAGCGAGGTCAAGATCAGCCAGTCCTCCGGCGCGCGCTGGTTCAAGACGTCTTAC
>JAUNSQ010000005.1:5620-24898 GCA_030539135.1 Synergistaceae bacterium
CGATGATGCCGGGAGAAAAAGAGGTGGCCATTGGGCTGTCCATCGAGATAACGCGCGAGAAAGAGCTCAGCAAACTCTATGAGAGCGAGTCGAGCTACCGCAAGTCGCTCGCTGAAGGGGCCATCCTTCTATTCGAATGCGACGTCGTCTCAGGAGAGGTGATGTCAAAGAATTTCCTGCGGCTCTATGACCTTGACGACAGCTGCAACATTTTTGAGGTCGCCGAGAAGAAAATACTGCCGCTCGTCCACCCGACCGACCAATATAACTTAAAGGAACTGCTAAGCCCCGGAGAACTCATGCGCGATATCGCCCGCGGAAAGACGGAGACATACTTCGAGGCGCGGTTCCTCTCCTCGATACAAAAGTACGAGGGCTACAGATGGCGCAGCGTCCGCGTGAACTACGTCGTCGAGCAGACGACGGGACATCCGCGCGCCTTCGTATGCGTCCGCGACATCGACGAGGCTAAGAAAAAGGAGCTCGAGGCGCTGAAGCGCGCGAACTATGACTCGCTGACCGGGCTGTGCAACAGGGCGGCCTTCGTCTCGATGACGAACGAAGCCCTCGCCAAGTCGGCCGACTCGAAGTGCGCGTTCATGATAATCGACATCGACAACTTCAAGAGCATAAACGACACCTACGGGCACATGTTCGGCGACGACGTGCTCTGCCTCACTGCCGGGACGCTGCGCTCGGCGTTCCACTCGAACGACATCATAGGCAGGCTCGGCGGAGACGAGTTCGCGGTCTGCATGACGGACATACCAACGCCGGAGACGGCGTTTGAGCGCGGGCTCCAGCTCTGCACAGAGCTCGCAGGAGGCGGACACCAGAAAAGTCTGCCGAAATTCACCGTATCCGTGGGCATCGCTATGTCGCCAGCGGACGGCGCGACCTTCAAAGAACTCTACGGCTGCGCGGACAGACGGCTCTACAGCGCGAAAAATTCCGGCAAGAATCGCTGCTGCATCTTCGACGACAAGGCCGAGGATTAATGGCCCGTTAAACAAAAAACCATGTATTCTGCGGAGGGGAGACCCTCCGATTTTTATACCGATACGTGATAGAATTAGAAGATGTATGGACGAGACAAGAGACGCCTCGGACATGATACTGAGACAAAAGGCCGACAGGGTGGAATTGTTTTGATACTTTCGAGGAAAAAGAAAAAAATACTTCTGATTTGCGGCATAGCGCTCGGCGTTTTCTTCTCCGCCGCGCTGTTCGTCACCCAGATAGACTTTCTGGGAGACCTCGTGCTGTCTCAGCTGAACGACGCGATCCATGAACAGCTAAACGTCGATTTGAAAATATCCCCGCTCACTGGCAACCCGCTGGTCGGCTTCAAGGGCCGCGATGTCGCGTTCGTCCGCTCCGGCGACGCTCTGCTCACCGCCGACGAGATCGGCATAAAACTCTCGTACATAAGCCTTATCAAAAATTCCCCGCGCGTCTCCGTGCTGTCGGTCAGCGGACTCAAATCGGACTATGGATCCCTCTGCGATCTGCTGCCGAAATCAAAGACGCCGTCCGACGAGCCGAAGGATATACCGATAGATAAGCTGACGATCTGCTCAAGCGACATAACGACGCCTCTCGGCAAGCTCACGCTGGACAACAGCGCGGTGAGGCTCAAGGGGTCCCAGTGGTTCGACCTCGACGTAAACGCGGCGCTCGACGGCAGGTCGGTGACGGCCAACGGCGTATGCGCCAAGAAAAACGGCTCGTGGACATTTGAAAACTTCAAGGTGGGGCTTGAAAAGGGCTCCGTGAAACTCAACGGCGCGGCCTATCCGTCAACGGCTCTCCTCGTGGAGATGGACGCCTTCGACCTCTATGCGCTCACGTCGCTCATCCCGACGGTCAAGACGTACGGGATCAAGGGGCACCTCTCGGGCTCGACGACAGTGAAAGGCAGCGGCGGCGACCTCTCCGTACACGGGAGCGGCTCCCTCAAAGAGGCCCTCGTGCGCGGCATACCGCTCTCCAAGGTCGACGCGAAATGGGATTACGACAAAGGGCTGATAAACGTCGAGATAGGCGAGGGGAAAGTTTTCAACTCATCGCTCACTGGGAAGCTTCGCCTCGATACGCGCGACGAACCCGGCCAGCTCGATTTCAAGCTCTGCGCGAAAAACCTCAGCTTCGCCGATTGGACTAACAAATTCGGCGCTGAGGTCAAAAATAAAATGCTCTTCCTCGGCGGCGGAATAACGTCCCTCGAAGCGGACCTCAAAGGCCCGCTCAACGCGCTGGTCGGCAAGGTCGAGATAGCGCCGTCCGACATTCGCTACAACAAGATGCGTTTCAGCGGATTCGGCGGCTCCGCGGTATTCGGCGGCGGCCCGACGGGAAAGGTGGATTTCTCGGCGCTCTGCAGCGGCCAAAAGTATTCCATCTCCGGCGTCTGCGGCTTCGCGAAGGGAGTTCATACAGATTTGAACTTTTCAGCCCCGCGCATATCTCTCGACGACCTCGGCGAGTCCGTTCCTGCGCTCAAAGAATACGACCTCTCAGGGACGGCAAATGCGTCAGCGAAACTCAGCGGCCTCTCTGGGCAGTGGACTCTGACTTCAGACGTCAGCTCTCCGTCAGCCTCTATGAAGAAGGTCGGCGATATAAATAATTTCAGATTTTCATCGGTTTACAGCGTCGCCGACGGCTCACTCGCCGTCAAGAACGCTTCCGTCGTATGGAACGGCGCGGCTGTCTCCGGCTCCGGCAGGATGACGCAAGGCAAGCTCGACGACATGCTCAGCTTCGCCGGGACATATAAAAACCTAGACATGAAAAAATTATATGAGCTCGTCCCGTTCTTCAAGAACATGAACATAGAAGCGGTCGCCTCAGGCACATGGAAGGTATCGGGCCCCGCAAAGCATCCCTCCGCTGCAGCGAAGGTCGTGACCGGCGCGGGACGCTTCATTGATATGAAGCTGGACAAATTTTCGACGGACGTTCGCTATGCGGACGGAAAGATAGTCCTCGATCCGATGCGCGCGTCGGGCTACGGCGGAAACGCGCAGCTAAAATGCGTTGTGGGACTGGCCTCGCCGACAACATGGAAGGTCGACGGGAACCTAAAGGGCGTCGATGCGTCCGCGGTAAACGGGCTGCTGAAGATGAAAGAGCCGTTGAGCGGCAAATGCACGCTGAAGGTCAGCGCCGGAAACAGCGGCGGAGGGCTCGCGTGGAAAGCGGACATCGCGGAGGGCGAACCAAAGTGGAAAGATTTCAGGGTCGAGTCGCTGAAAGGCGCAGCCTCAGGCACATCGTCGGAGGTCAGGCTGAACGATATGGCCGTCACGCTGCTCAGGGGGACGCACAAGCTCAGCGGCACGATAAAGAAACCGGAGGGCAAGGCGTTCAAGCACGCCGTCCTCGACCTCCATCTAACATCGGATAAGATAAACGTCTATGAGGCGCTGAGAAAACACATGTCGGCGATACGCGGCATACAGGGGCTCGTCAAGGGTTCCTGCGCCGTGTCTGGCACTGTCGAGAAGCCGGTCTACAACGGCACTGCGACGCTCGCCCAGTTCAGATACCGCGGCTTCATGCTCCCGATGGTGGACGTTACGTTCGACGGCAATATGACGAAGTTCCACATATCGCACGCGACGGCAAAGCTCCGGGACGGCTCGATAACGGGCAGGGCGCTGCTAGATAAGAAAGCCGACGGGTGGTACTCCGACCTCTCGATAACTGGCAGCGAGGTAGACCTAAAACAGTTCGGAGCGTATCTGCCGGAGGGCTTCCGCGAACGGCTCGGCGGCAAGGCGAACTTCTCCATCACGGGAGAAGGACGCATAGACAAATTCGCGGGCAAGGGAAAGTTCGAATCGCGGTGGCTGCGCTTCATGGGGGTGCAGCTCAGGCACTTGGACGCTCCGTTTTACGTCGCCGACGGGTACGCCATCATGGAAGACGTGAAGGCGGAGATGAACGGCGGACAGCTCAACGGAGGAGCCGCCTTCGACCTCAACAAGAGCACGTGGGGCGCCAACGTCACGGCGACGAGCGTCGACGTGGATAAGACAGTCAAACAGGCCTTCCCGAATATAAAGGGGCGCGTCACAGGCCTTGGCAGCCTCAAGTTAAGGGGCGGCGGCGAAACGGGAAGGATAAGCACGATAAAGGCGGGAGGCGCGGCCTTCCTCTACAACGGAGAGATAACGAGCTTCGACGCGGTCGAGGCGGCTAAGAAATACACGGCTGGAAATCCTCTGCGCTTCGCGACGGTGCAGTCGCAGTTCACGTACGACGGCGGCGACGTCACGCTGCTGCCGGGCAGCAGGGCCGTAGCTCCAAAGGACGACCCAGTTTACAACAACGTCATGCTCGACGGATTGGTCACGCGCGAGAAGAAGGTCTCGATGTTCGCGATGGGCAAGGTCAACATCCGCGCGTTGAACGCGCTGCTCGGAGCTATGCAGGGCATCGTATCGAAGATAGATCTGACTGGCGCGAGCCAAAACCTCAATACCTCGGACCTGATACGCGGCGTCGTCGGAGGCGTCCTCTCGGGCTTCACGGCCGGGGAGTTCCGCTTCATCACTATGAATATCGGAGGCTCGATAGGAGCCTTGAAGTTTGATAATATAAAGATAGACCGCGCGTCCGGCGCAAACTCCGGCGCGAACTCGATACCGAAATCATCGAGCGACCCGAAAGACAAAGACCTGCTCAAGGGCAACACAAAGATAGCGCTGAAATTTGAGATACCCACCGGCCCTGGAACGGCCCCATCGTCAAGGGGAGTCAAGGGGCAGGTCGTCCAGCAGACGCTTGAAAACCTCCTCAACAATGTGGAGTTTGGTGAATAAAATGGCGGAGATATCTCTTATCCTTGGCGGGGCCAGAAGCGGCAAGAGCACGTTCGCGGAAAAGCTCGCGCTCGAAGACGGAAGACCGGTAACATATCTCGCGACCGCCGAGCCGAAAGACCCCGAGATGGCGGAGCGCATAGCTATACATCGTCAGCGCCGCCCGTCCTCGTGGAGGACGTGGGAGGGCGCGGCAGAGGAGCTTCCATCCGCCGTGTCGGCGCAGTCGGGCGTACTGCTGCTCGACTGCCTCACGATGTGGCTCACTCGGCTCTTCCTCGCAGGCGAAGCCGCGGAGAAGGCCGACGAGAAAGAATGGTTCGCGCGCGAGGCGGAGATCCGTTCACTGACGGAAAAACTTTGCGCCGCGCCAAAAAACGATACTCATCTTATAATAGTAAGCAATGAAGTCGGCTTTGGGCTTGTCCCTCCGTATATAATGGGGAGAAGGTTCCGCGACCTCCAGGGCAGAATGAACCAGCTCTGCGCGTCGGAGGCGTCGCGCGCCGCGCTCATCGTAGCGGGATATCCTCTCTGGGTGAAAGGCTCAGCGCCCCGCCCGGATGAAAGGTCTGGTGTTCATGGCGAATAAAAAATTTGAAGAATATATGCGCCGCTTTGAGAGCGAACTGCGGAACAAGCGGTTTAGGCTCGATATCTTCTCGCGTTTCGTAGTCACCTGGACTTTGATGTCGCGCTTCCCGCTGCCTAAACGCTGGTGGCCAAAAGAGGAGGTAACAGGAGCGAAAGCCCTGACCGTGTCCCCGCTCGTCGGCGCTCTGCTCGGGCTCCTAACCGGCGCTCTCATCTCCGCGGTGAACTTCGTCGGCATAGGCAGGCTCGCCGCGATATGGACAGGCGCGGCGTTCTACGCGGTCGGAGGGTGGGCCATCCACCTCGACGGCTGGAGCGACCTGTGGGACGGCATAGGCTCGGGCAAAGAGGGCGAGGAGCTTCGCTCTATAATGAAGGACAGCCGCATTGGCGCGTTCGGAGTCATCGGGCTTATCCTCGCGTTTGGGCTCTGGACCTCGCTGCTCACCTCCACGGAACAGTACGCCGAGGCCTCCGCGCTCATCACTGCGGGAGCTCTAGGACGCTTCGCGATATGCGTCGCGGCCCACTTTGGAAATTATCCGTGGGAGAAGGGGCTCGCAAAGGGATGGGTCGGATGCTTTGAGGGCTACGACATCTTCTTCGCCGGCGTATGCGCGCTTGTCGTAATGCCTTTCGCCCCGTTCACATGGTTCGTCTCAATAACGCTCGTCTCGCTCGCGGCGTTCTTCGCCGCGCGATACATGAACGCCCGACTCGGCGGCGTCAACGGCGACGTGCTCGGAGCTGTCGCCGTGCTCGGAGAACTTATTACATTGGCGGTGTACGCGCTATGAAATTCAAACCGAAGGCTATCGCCGTCGATATAGACGGCACGATCCTAAACAGCAGGAGCGAGATGACGAGCAGCATGAAAAATTCGCTGCGCCGCGCCGTGATACAGGGCATCCCCGTCATAATTTGCACGGGCCGCATGTACCTCACGTCGCTCCCGTTCATAAACGAGATAGGCACGACCGCGCCGGGCGTCTTCTACAACGGCGGGTACGTCAGGGATCTCAAGACAGGCAAGACCATCTACAAGAGGGGCCTCGGCTTCGAGCTGACCCGTGAGATATTGGACTTCTACCGCGAGAACAAATGGTACATACAACTCTATCAGGATGATAAATTCTACGTCGTAGACGCGAACGACCTCCGCTGCCGCTATTACGTCAGCATATCCCATCTCGAACCGCAGTCCCTCGGGAAAGATTTCTGGGAGTTCCGAGCGGACGCGGCGAAGCTGCTCGGCATCGCGTCGGACAAATCGACGATAAGAGAGATGCTGCTGCGCACCCGCGAACACTTCGGCGACCGCATATACCTCGCGAAGTCATGGGGAGCGTTCGCCGAGATGGTGCACCCGTCGGTCAACAAGGCCCATGGGCTCGATATGGCGGCGAACTTCCTCGGCATCGACAGGAAGGACGTCCTCGCCATAGGCGACGCGGGGAACGACATAGAGATGATACGCTGGGCCGGCGTGGGCGTCGCGATGAAGAACGCGCCGGACATCGTGAAGGACGCGGCGGATATCGTGACTCCAGAGGACAACGACCACGACGGAGCCGCGTGGGTCATAGAAAATTATCTGGACTAGACACAGGGGGCCGTTCCGTGAAAGATTTTTTCAATATCCCAAAACCGACTTTTTCCTTTGAGATTTTCCCGCCAAAAGGGCCGACCGGCCTTGATTCTATTTTCGCGACGGTGGACGCGCTCGCGAGCCTCGCGCCAGACCTCATAAGCGTCACATACGGCGCGGGCGGCACAAGCCGCGAAAACACGGCGGAGATCGCCTCGGCGATACAGAACAGCTACAGCATACCGGCGCTCGCGCACCTGACCTGCGTGGGCAATTCCTTTGAGCAAATGGAAGCGACGCTGGCCGACCTCCACTCGCGAGGCGTAAAGAATATCCTGGCGATGCGCGGCGACAAGAGCGGCGAGTACGCGCTAACGGATTTTCAGCACGCGTCGGAGCTCATAAAATTTATCAAAGACCGCTACGATTTCAAAATATTCGCGGCGTGCTATCCCGAGAAACATCTCGAAGCCCCTTCAATGGAAGAGGACATAGACCATCTCGCAGAGAAGGTCGCAAACGGCGCGGACGTCCTCATCTCGCAGCTCTTCTTCAAGAACGATAAGTTCTACAGCTTCCGCGACAAGGCCCGCGAGGCGGGGATAAACGTCCCGATCGAAGCGGGGATAATGCCTGTGACCTCCGCGTCGCAGATAAAGCGCATGGTCGGCATGTGCGGCGCGACTATTCCCGATGGGCTCGCCAAGATAATCGAGACATACGGACACAACAGCATGGCTATGAGGGAGGCGGGCATGGCTTACGCGACGGCCCAGATAGTCGACCTGCTCGCGAACGGCGTCGAGGGCATACACCTCTACACGATGAACCAGCCCGACATAGCTAAGAATATCTCCGAGAGCATACGCGGCATTCTCTATTCGCTGAGGGTAAAACGTGGCTGAACTCCCTTTATACATACTGCGCGAAACTCTGCGCATCTTGGGCATGGACGAGCCCGACTATGACTTCACGATTCGCGCCGAACGGCTTTACGTGCGGCTGCTTGAGGCTTCTTCACCGAAGCATGTCATAGCGCGCGTGAACATTTCGCTTGACGGCGACGAGACGAACTTCGGCGCGTTCTCCGTCAAAAGCGCGAACCTAGCGAAACTTTTTCATTACTGCAAGGCTTGCGTGCTTATCGCCTCTACGCTTGGGGCGGGGGTAGACAGGCTCGTCTCCCGCGTGCAGAAAGAGGACATGACCGACGCAGTGATACTTGACGCGCTCGCGTCCGCGCTCGCCGATTCGCGATGCGACGAGGCTGAGAACGAGGCCGCTGCGTCGCTCTCCGGCGGGGAACACTTCACTATGAGGTTCAGCCCGGGTTACGGCGACGTACCGCTAGATGCGTCGCGGGACATCATAGCCGCGCTGGACGCGACAAGGGCGAT
The DNA here is from genome assembly GCA_030539135.1 of Synergistaceae bacterium. Classification (GTDB taxonomy): domain Bacteria; phylum Synergistota; class Synergistia; order Synergistales; family Synergistaceae; genus JAUNSQ01. The sequence continues at coordinate 14,029 of JAUNSQ010000005.1, forward strand.
CGGACTTTCAATGACTTCATCGAACATGCTCATACCAATCAAATCGGTCACGGCTTTCGTCGGCATAGCCGACAGGAAAGAGGAGACTTGCGACAGCTGCTCTCTCTGCCCGGTGACAGAGCCGTGCATCTACAGAAAGAAGGGCGATCCCTGTGGCGTTCACGATAAATAAAGACAGGATAATGATACTCGACGGAGCGATGGGCACGATGCTCCAGAGCAAAGGGCTCAAGACGGGAGAGATCCCCGAACTGCTCAACATAACGAGGCCCGAGGTCGTCGAGTCGATACACGCGGCGTACTTCGACGCGGGGGCGAACATCGTCCTCACGAACACCTTTGGCGCGAACAGGTACAAGGCCAAGAAGATGGGGCGCCCTCTCGAAGAGGTCGTGACCGCTGCGGTGGATATCGCCAGACATGCTGCGCGCGGCGAGGCCGACAGATATGTCGCGCTTGACATCGCGCCGTGCGGAAAGGTCCTCGCGCCTACGGGCGACCTCCCGTTCGAGGAGGCCGTCGAGACTTTCGCGCAGGTGGTCCGCGCCGGAACGAAGGCCGGGGCCGACCTCATATTCCTCGAGACGTTCACCGACCTTTACGAGCTAAAGGCCGCCGTCCTCGCGGCGAAGGAGAACTCCGACCTTCCGATGATCTCCACTATGAGCTTCGAGGCGAACGGCATGACATTCTTCGGAGCGTCCGTAGAATCGATGGTCCTCACGCTCGAAGGGCTGGGCGTCGACGCGCTTGGAGTCAACTGCTCGCTCGGGCCAAAGCAGCTCGTCCCGATAGTCAAGCGCATACTCGATATCTCGTCCGTCCCCGTGGCGGTCAAGCCGAACGCTGGACTCCCGACGATAAAGGACGGCGCGGCATCCTACGACATCACGCCGCGCGAGTTCGCCGAATACGTAAAGGGCTTCGCCGAGGCCGGCGTCTCGTTCGTGGGAGGCTGCTGCGGCACAAACCCCGAATACATAAAACTCACTGCGGAGCTCGTGAAGTCCGTCAGCCCCGCGAAGAGGAAGCCGAACCTCCGCGCCGCGGTCTGTTCCCCGTCGCGGCAGACGTTCTTCGGCGGCGACGTCGCCATGATCGGCGAACGGCTCAACCCGACCGGCAAGAAGACGCTCCAGGCCGCGATACGCTCCGGCGACTCCGACTTCATACTCCGCGAGGCGATACGCCAGCAGGAGCAGGGCGCGGACGTCCTCGACGTAAACATGGGGCTGCCGGACATCGACGAACCTGCGAAGCTCGCGGAGATCGTCCCGGAGATACAGGCCGTCGTAGATCTTCCGCTCCAGCTCGATTCGTCGAACCCCGACGCGCTTGAACGCGCGGCCCGCGTCTACAACGGCAAGCCGCTGATAAATTCCGTGAACGGAAAGAAGGAATCCCTCGGCGCGATACTCCCAATAGCAAAGAAATATGGGTGCGCCGTGCTCGGCCTCACGCTCGACGAAAGCGGCATACCGGAGACGGCGGAGGGGCGCTTCGCTGTCGCGGAGAAGATAGTAGCCGCCGCGGAGGCCATAGGCATACCGCGCCGCGATATATTGATAGACTGCCTCGTCCTCACAGTGTCGGCGCAGCAGAGCCAGGCCATGGAGACGCTGAAGGCCGTGAAGATGGTCAAGGAACGCCTCGGCGTCAAGACTGTCCTTGGGGTCAGCAACATTTCCTTCGGGCTTCCGGCCCGCCCCGTGATAAACAGAACGATGCTCGCGATGGCGTTGGCCTACGGGCTTGACGCTCCGATAATGAACCCGGGAGACGAAGGAATGTCGGAGGCGGTAGCGGCGTACCGCGTGCTCGCCGCGAAGGACAAGGACTCCGAAAAATTTATCGAAAAGTTCTCGGACCACGAGGAACAGAAGATGCCCGCGGCCTCTGGCGACGCTCCAAGCCTCGCGCAGGCAATAGCTCGCGGGCTTAAAAACGAAGCGGCGTCCGTCACTAAAGACCTGCTTCGCGACAGGAAGCCGCTCGATATAATAGAGAACGAGATAGTCCCCGCGCTCGACGCGGTGGGAAAAGATTACGAGACAGGGAGGCTCTTCCTGCCGCAGCTCATAAAATCCGCCGAGGCCGCGAAATCTTCTTTCGATGCGCTTCGCGCGGAACTCGCGAAAACGGGGGCGCGGGAGAGCGGCGAACGCAGAAAGATAATCCTCGCCACGGTGCGCGGAGATATACACGACATCGGCAAGAACATCGTAAAGACCATAATGGAGAATTATAACTTTAACGTTATTGACCTCGGGCGCGACGTGCCGGAGGAGAAGGTCGTCTCCGCGGCAAAGGAGAACGGAGCGGAGATAGTCGGCCTGAGCGCCCTTATGACGACGACCGTAGCCAATATGAAGAAGACGATAGAGCTTCTGCGCGGCGAATGTCCGACGGCGAAGATAATCGTCGGCGGCGCGGTGCTGACCCCGAGGCTCGCGGAACAGATAGGCGCGGACTTCTACGCCAAAGACGCTATGGAGGGCGTTAGAATAGCGGAAAAGATATAGGAGCGCAAAGAAACTACAACCAATCAATTTTTTCTCGCCGGTCAAGAACCGGCGATTTTTTATATTTGTCATTGTCAAAATCGAGGCGGTAAATTTACAAAACGGGGTTGTATTAGGGGCGAGAAACACATATAATGGGGTGGCAACGAGGTGGTAAACAAATGATAGAGCTGAACAATATAGATAGCTTTAGAGAAAACAACAGGCTGGAAGCAAAGCTCACAGCACACGGTCTGCCTAAGAGTATATGGGAGACATATTCTTCTTTTGCAAACACGCTTGGCGGGTTGATACTGTTGGGTGTTAAGGAGACGGCGGACCATTCGCTGAACGTTGTCGGCGTTGACAACGCCGAAGGATATATCGCTGACTTTTGGAATACTATAAATAACCGAGGCAAAGCCAGCCTTAATATTCTTTCGGAGAGACATGTCTGCGTCAAAGAAATCGACGGCAAAAATATCATCGTAATTGAGGTGCCGCGCGCAGAGAGACGCTATCGTCCTATATACATCAACAACGACCTCTTTAACGGCGTTTTCCGGCGCAACGGTGAGGGCGATTATCACTGCACGCCGGAGGAAATCAAAAGTATGCTGAGAGATCAGAGCGATATAACGCTTGATACACAGCCTGTTCTTGCGCTTCCCACGGATACAATTGACCTTGATTCCCTAAGAAGGTACAGAAACCGCTTCGGTTCTTTTAAACCAGATCATGTTTGGAATAATCTCAGCGACGGTGATTTCCTTGAAAAAATCGGGGCGGTGCGCATTGGAGAAGACGACAAACCTCATCCCACCGGCGCTGGAATTCTTGTCTTTGGAAACGACTGCGACATAACCAAAGAATTCCCAAATTACTTCCTCGATTATCGCGAAAAAGACCCGGACTCCGCTGACATTGGTCACAGATGGCTTGACAGAATAACCTCTTCATCGGGCGACTGGAGCGGCAACCTTTTTGATTTTTATTATAGGGCCATAGAACGTCTGACAAGCGACATCAAAATCCCGTTCTCTCTCGACGAGACCGGCCTCGACAGGGTCGATATCACCGACGTGCACACCGCCGTGCGCGAAGCTTTTGCTAACGCGCTGATTCATACTGACTACTATGGCAGACAGGGCGTTGTCATCGAAAAAACGAAAAACAAAATTACAATTTCCAACCCCGGGAATATTCGCATCAGCGTAGAAGAGGCGTTCAGTGGAGGCATATCAGACCCACGAAACGCATGTATCGCTAAAATCTTCTCATTTATAAACATTGGAGAACGCGCCGGCAGCGGCCTCTACAACATTAAAACGGTCTGGGAACGGCATAATTGGCGCGAGCCCATAATTACACAGAAATTCGACCCCGAAAGGACTTCTTTATGTTTGGAGTTCACAAGCGCCGATTTTGTCAATAACGCTAAACACTCGGCCAATAGAGTGGCAAGTGGGGCGGTAAATGTCGATAATGGGGTGACAATTACAAATTACGGGGTTGTAAATAAAAGAGAATTGGCGGTCATCAATCTGATATCTGCAAATCCCCACATAACCAAACCACAGATGTCGGCTGCCGCAAAGATACCCAAAAGCAGCTTAGACAGGGTCCTATCCAATCTGCGCAAGAGAAACATAATCACTAGGGTTGGGGCCGATAAGAACGGGAAATGGCTGGTCAACATATCGTAATTTGGGGTGGTAAATACCAAAATTGGGCGGAAACGGAGTTCGACCATAAACTTAAAGACAAAACAGCGAGGGGATGAGACCATCCCCTCGCTGTCGTTATGTCTTACTATTCGCCTCTGGCTTATCCCTTTTCGTTCGCCGACTTGACGTCAGCCAACTGGCCCGCCTTGGATTTGCTTATCTTCTTTGCCATCTCCCGGAGGGCAATAGTGGCGGACAGGTAGTTGCCGAGCGCGACAAGTCCGTCGATGCGCTCCGTGCTGCGTGTCGGGTCATCCACGCCGAAGAATCCTGTCACCTTATCGCCGCGCCGTATCGGAACCGCGGCGAACGAACGAAGACCCACCGCCTCAAGCGTGCTGCGCTCGTCGGCGCGGTCTTTTCCGAGCTTGTTGACATCGGGGATGCTGACGTAGTTCTGCTTTTCAAAGTCGTCGAGCCACACCTGTATCTGCTCTATCGGCACAGCCTGGAACTTGCCGATATCAGGCGCCACTCCCTCGGAGCAGCATTCATACGTGATGTCGACGAGCTTTTTCCGCCAATCTATCTCAAACACGTAGGCGCGTTCGCTCCTAAAGTAATCGAGCGCCTTGTTGAGCAGCCCGTTTATCGCTTTCTCCGTGTCGTCGGCGAGCAGCATCTCTTTGGACACCTCGTTGAGGAAACGTATCTGTTCTTCCGTCTCGCACTGCCCCGTGATGTCGTTCGCGACGGACAGATATACAGGCTTATCCACGCCCGGGAGGTTCGTCATGGATATGTTGCTGAGCAACCAAGCTATAGAGCCGTCGCGTTTTCGTACTCTGTAAGTGACGGAACTTGGCTCAAATGCTTCCTCGGCCTTTTTTGTCTGATTGATAACCAGTTCCCTGTCCTCCGGCAAAACACAATCGAACGCGGACCTGACCTCGGCGTTGAACTGCTCCCTCGTGTAGCCAAGCTGGTCAAAATATTCATCGTTCGCAAAGATGAAGCGAGGCGTCCCGTCGTCGTCGATGTACGCCGCCGTTACTCCTCCGTGGACGTTGCTCATTATCGCGGCGAGCTGATCCGACGTCTTGCGGTCGTGCTCCTCTGCCAGACGCTGCGCCGAGATGTCTTCGTTTGTGCAGTAGATAAGATAGCGGTCCTCCGTCTTCGCGATGACGCGCATCGTCATGCGTACATACGTCTTCTCCCTGCCGCCCGGAAGGTTGCGGAATATAAACTCCTCCGTAACGTCGTCCTTGGTCTCGGCGGAGGTCAGGACGGCCTTCCTTACGAGTTCGAGCTCTTTCGCGTTAAGGAAGTCCTTCCATGGCAGCGCGAGCGCGTCTTCTATCGACAGGCCGATCTTGCCGACCATCCTCGCGTACTTTTCGTTCGCCCTCAGGACTTCTATCTCGCCGTCGTGGTATTCCAAGATACACGCTCCGCCGACGAAGCTGTTGAAGACGAGGGTCTCCATGGACTTAGGGTCCCAGAAGGTGTCGTTGTTGAGGTTCTTCACCGTCTCGAGCGTGAAGATGCTGTCCTCTTTGGCCGCCTTGCCCGCCAGGGCCTCGTATTCAGATACGGGCATCGGCTTCGCGTAGAGGTAGCCCTGTACGAAGCTGCACCCTATCGTCTTGAGGTAGTCGGCCTGCTCCACAGTCTCGACGCCCTCCGCTATGACGGACATGCCGAGCCACTTCGCCATACGGACGACGGATTCGATGATGTGGCCGCCGCGCTGCGAGCTGCCCGTGTCCTCGAAGAACCGCATGTCTAGCTTGAGTCCGTTCGCGGGAACGTCCTTGAGTATGTTCAGCGACGAGTAGCCGCTGCCGAAGTCGTCTATCTCAACGGAGAAGCCGAGGTCTGTAAATTTCCGAACGACGTTGATTATCCTGTCGGAGGAGCGCGAGAACGCCGTCTCCGTTATCTCGAGGCGGAGCAGATCTATTGGTATGCGGTATTTCTTCATGAGGTCGGATATGACCGTAACTAGGTCGTCGTGCAGGATATCATAGCGCGATACATTCACGGACACAGGCAGCGGCGAACGTCCTTCGTCCATCCACCTGCGCAGCAGCGTGCAGACTTCCTCCCACACATAGACGTCCATCTTGTATATAAATCCGCTGCGCTCGAACACGTCTATGAACTCCGCCGGAGGTATCATTCCCTTGTCCGGGTGACGCCAGCGGACCAGCGCTTCCGCGCCGACAAGAGCGCTTGTCGAATGGTTGTACTGCGGCTGGAACCAGACCTCGAACTGTTTCGCGGCCAGCGCGTTCTCCATCTCGCTCGTTATCTTCTGTTCGTGCAGCATCTTCCTGCGCATTCCCTCGTCGTACCATGCGACCTTCGTCTCATACAGGCCCTTGACGGACTGTTTTGCGAGCATCGCCCTGTCGAGCATTCCGTCCGCGGATATGTCGGGGTCTTCTATGAGATAGTAGCCTATGCTGCACGAGATCTCCTCGTTCAGCGGGCAGCCATCAAATATCGTTCTCGGGTAGCTCGCGGCGCGCCCCATCCCCTCAGTATCGTAAGGGACGAGAGCCGCGAAGGCGTCGCTTCCGAGCCTTCCGCAGAAGCCTCCCGCCAGCTCGATATCGGCTCTTATCTTATCGCTTATGAACTGCAGGACTTGGTCTCCCACCGCGTGGCCGAGGCGGTCATTTATCGCCTTGAAGTTGTCAATATCCCCGACGGCGAGGAAGTATGGCTTGTCGAGCTCTCCAGAGACGACCTCCTCTACCTTTCTTAGGAATGTCGCGCGGTTATACAGCCCCGTGAGGCTGTCGCGCTCGGACTGGAACCTGAGCTTTTCGTCCGCCTTTATCTTCTCGTCCACGTCGTTGAAGGTCATCAGCAGCTTGTCCGTGAGCATGTACTCGTCGGCCTTCTTGTATATCTCCAGATGGAACCAGTGCCGTTCGCCGGACGGCGTCTTCAGCAGCACGTCCATCTTGCCGTCCGCGCGCTTTCTGTCGTTCGCTATGTCGTGCACCAGCGTCTGCATCTTCTTGACGTCCAGCACGCTGGCTATCATGTCGGAGAGGAATATCCTCCATAGCTTGCGGTTGTCGAAGTTCCCGCCGATGTATTTCGATATCGCCTCGTCGTAGGTGAACACGCCGTTCGCCCAGTCGTATTCGACGAGGACAGTGCCCGTGCTGTCGACTATCGCACGGTATTTGGCCTCCTCCGCGCCCTGCAGCGTGAGGTAGCTGTTCTGCGCGCGGAGTCGTTCGTTCTCCGATTTGCTGACCGCCGACTGGACGCGTATGCGGACGAGATCCGCGTCGACAGGCTTATTGACGAAGTCCGCCGCCCCGCATCTGATGGCCCTGAGGCTCGTCGCCGGGTCGTCCTCGGCGCTGATGGCCACGACAGGTATGCTCTGGAGCTGCGCGTCTGCGCGCATCTTATCCATGACCGCGAAGCCGTCTATACCCGGCATCACTAGGTCGAGCAGCACAACGGCTATCCCCGCCCCGAAACGGCGCAGGCGTATGAGCGCCATCCTTCCGTCCTCCGCCGTCTCGATGATATATTCGTGGTGGAAGATGTTTATGAGTATCGTCCTGTTTATCTCGTTGTCGTCGACGATGAGCATCCTCTTCTTTGGTTCTTCTTCCTGTTGTGCGGCCGCGCCCTTTCCCGCCTGTTCTTCGCCGCGCTCGGCGTGCTCCGCGTCGGACATCTCCTTGCTGAACAGCGCGAAGCCGTTCTTGCCTGAGCCCTTCACAGAGTAGAGGGCCGCGTCGGCGTTCTTATAGAGCGCGTCAAAATCTTCTCCGTCCCTCGGGTAAACGGCGATGCCGATGCTCGCCGAGAGCTGCACTTCCATGTTGTAGGTCTTGTTCAGCATGGCGCACATCTGTTTCGCCTTGGTTTCGACTACCGCGTCGTACGGTATGTCTTTAAGCAGTATCAGGAACTCGTCTCCGCCCAGCCTGCCGATGAGGTCTCCGCGGCGAAGGGCGGAGCGCAGCTGCTTTGATATCCCGACGAGGGCGTCGTCGCCCGCCGCGTGGCCGAAGGTGTCGTTGAAGAGCTTAAATCCGTCCATGTCGAACATCAGCAGCGCGTGCTGCGTCTCGACGTCTGACTCTCTTAATATCTTGTTCGCCTGCTCCGCGAACGCGTTCCTGTTGAGCGCCCCCGTCAGCGGGTCTGACTCGGCCTGCTCCTTGGCGAGAAGCTCCGCCCTCTTGGCCTCGTCGACATCCTCGTACATGAGATACGCCTCGACGTCTTTTGAGTTAGGATATTCGACCAGCTCTATCGTAATGCGGAGCCAGCGATACTGCTCGCCCTCCGTCAGTTCGCGGAAGTCCATCGCCATCGTGTACACCCCGCGGAAAAATTTCGCGAGCAGGAAGTTCTGGTTGAGGAACGTAAGATACTCGTTCCTGTCGTCGGGGTGGACGTACTTTTCGGCGAATTCCTTGGTCCTTTCGCTGAACGTCATGTCCTCGCGGCTGAAATGTACGCTGAGCAGCGTGCCCTCCACCGAATCTATCGCGTTCTTGCTCATATTGGTGCGGAAGAGCGTATATGTCTCAGGCAGTCTCTCGTGGATGGACTGCTGCCATTTCTTGTAGACAGCCTCGAACTCGCGCTGTTCGGAAATGTCTTTTGAGACCAGCACCGCGCGGACTGGCTTCCCAGCTGAGTCTAGGATTGCCGTCGCGTCGCACTGTATCCAGCGGAAAGCCCCGTCCTGCATACGCATCTCGAACGTGGCGCTTGGATTTTTTTCTCCGTCGTCGAGCTTTTTAAAGAAACTCCGCACTTCCTCGACGCTGTCCTGCGCGATAAGTCCCATATCAAAAAATACCTGCGGGACGTTTTGGATTATCTCGCCGAGCTGCGGCAATAGAGACCTTTGGTCGTTGTGGTTGCAGTCGAGCTCGCCTCTCTTTATATCATAGACCTCAACTATGCGGTTGTTCTGCGTGGCGGCAATGCTGAACAGCTCGTTGCTTATACGAAGGCTCTCGCGTTCTTCTTCGACCGCGCGGTTGTTCGACCTCTCACGCACGATGAAGATCGCGACGATGCCCGCCGAGAGCAGCGCGATAAGCGAGAAGATGACCCGGTCCGTCCCCGCGGCCTGTTCGCTGTCCGCGAGCACCGCCTCTTCGGGCAGGACGTTGAGCATGACCCACGGCCTGCTGGAGACTTTCATCGGCTGATATACGACGTAGCGGCCGCAGCCGTCGATCTTATAGTGGAACATCCCACCCTTGCCGGCGGCCATGTCCTTCTTTAACTTATCAAGCTGGGCTTCGCTCATGTTTGTCTTGGCGAGCGCGGAAAAGAGGTTGCCCCTCTCTAATTTCACGTCCGGGTTGTCCGTGTCGATGAGATAACGGCCATCCGTCGCGCAGATGACGGTGTATGCCTTGCCTCCATAAGCTTTGGAGGCGATAAGTCCGCGCAGCGATTTTTCGTCGTGGCATCCGTGGATCACTCCGATGACCTTGCCGTCTCTCACGACGGGAAGCGCGAGCACTATATGCGGCTCCTTGTGGTTTGAATAGACGTCTGTCCTGTCGATGGCGCGTTTTCCTGACAGGGCGATCTTGAACGCGTCGCTCATAGGCAGGTCGTGCATCGCGCCGTCGGACATATACGAAGCTCCGCTTGGCAGCGTGTACGCGACATGGAGGAACTTGGATCTTTCAGCCACGCGCTGGAGCGTGTCGTTTATCTCATATCTGTCGAGTCGACGGGACGCGATCTCCTCCGCGAGTATCCCCAGCAAATCGAACTGGTTCTCGAACGTCGAACTGAGCGACGCGACCTGTTCCTTCGCCGAGTCACGCAAAATATTTTCCGCGCCCTTTATCGAGCGTTTTTTCGTCTGAGTTGCGTTTGTTTGAATGACAATAAATATGACAAGCAGCAGCAAGATGGGGATGCCGACTGCTTTTAACCAAGGCTTTCCATTTAGTGGCGGGTGCTTCGTTGATTTGCCGTCGGATGTTTCCATCGATCACATCTCCTCAATGAACTAAAGAACCATACAAACCAAGCCTTTATATTTGATTATAGTTAGTGTAATTTTAACATGTTTCCTATTATTTATGTTACCTCTGTTGAAATATTTTCTGATAATTTTTGACTTCTTCGCGGCCATAAAAATGCGGCCGCGTGAGTTATTCGCGCGGCCAGCTGTCAATTTAACATATTAGCATGTTAATGTGATTTAAATTACGTTAAAATAATCCCTTGAGCTTCGATTCGAGCGACGGGCTCCTGTCGATCGACGGGGGGTTAAAGATCGCCGCGGGGTCTTTGCCGTTATGCCATAGCTCCTCGCAGGAGACGTCTATGCCGCCGCCCCACGTTACGCCGATGCCTCCGGCGTCCACGCGCACGGATTTGAAAAGCGTCTCGTCGGCGAGGGCTTTGAATTTTTCATCGCCGTCGATGAGCGGCTTCATGTCATAGGCCCTGGCTCCGCCCTCGAAGTTCACGAGTATCTGCGTGTCCCTGAACGGCAGGGCTCTCAACACTTTATGAAGCATTGCGATATCACCCTTTCAAAAATTTCTCCTACAATTATATATCAGAAACAGACTCCGCAGTTAAGGCGTTCCTCCGAGCAGGCGGCGCGGACTTCCTTCCTCAGCCCTATCCAGTAGCGTTTGTTCCCGCGCAGATAGATGTCGTCGTAGA
>JAUNSQ010000111.1 GCA_030539135.1 Synergistaceae bacterium
ATAAAAGCAAGATTTTTCATTGCCTTCCTGTCGGGCGTCATCTTGGTCTCCTTAAATACTTTTGGCATTGCCGCAGGTCTAGGGACAAACAGTTCTTCGCCGTGATAGGGCATCATATCGCTCAAGGCCAAGCTTCCATTTTCAGCTAGCTCGCGTATCTCGCTTACGTAGCTTTCCCCCGCGTTAGTGGCCGCAGTGCAGCAAAGCGCTGAGAAGAACGTATCGGCGCATACGGACATCATTCCGCCGTCGAGCGACTTGGCGTTCTCGCCGCTGCCGACATGCAGCGGCGTCAGAAAACGCAGCTTACAGATGTAATATTTCATAAGCCTCAGCTTCCTTAAAAAGTTCCGAGAGCTTCGCTACCTTGCCGTCGTCAATATCGCTTTCGAGCTTTGAGAGAGTAATATTTTTGAAAGATACGCGCCCGCTGCCCCTTGTTCCGTGTCCGCCGAGATAATCTATCTGCAGCAGCCTCATCGCGGAGGCGATATTCCGCATATCTTCTTCCATCTCAGACTCGCTGTCCGGGATGTCGTACATAATAGTCACAGCAAACTGGACGCCGCTGATGACGCGCTCGATTTGGCGCGGATTTGCCACGCCGCTCAGCCTGTTGATGCCGTTCTCAAACTTGACCTCGCGCAGCCCGACACTCTCAAGCTCTTCGGCGTTGCAGACAAAGGCGTCCGCGAATTGGAGCCTAGATTTTACTATCTTATTCATTGGCACGGTGCTTCTTCCGAAGAGGCGTTTTATCTCATCGGGGTCGCTGTCGGGATCCTTTGGCATATCGCCGTCTACGATATGAGCTGTGAGCAAAGTCCTCATCTTGCCCTTAAGGCTGCTTCCAGGCACTATGGGACGGCCCGTCCTTGGGTCTTGGACGACGTGGCTGTCAACGGCTCCGATAGGTGAAAAAGCTCCGCTGCCTCCGATGTGCATACCTGTTACAACTTCGAGTTTCGCGCTGATTTTGATTTTTCCGTTCATAGCCAGACCTCCCCTTAATTGCTTCCGCCCATATAGCGATGCCATGCGACGAGCGACTCAACGTAGCGTGCAAATTTAATGAACTCAACCCTGCTGCGCCCAACTCCCTTTATGTAAGAGAGCAGCTCGCTCTTGACGACGAAATCCTTGACCTTTTGTTCTCTGCCCGCGTCGTATGCGATGCGCACGCGCGCCATCTGTAGCTTCTGGTAGCTTTCGTCCGTCAGAGTATCCTCCTGCCGCAGGTTCTCGTCGTTCAGGATATCAGTTATGAGTGAAAGTATCTTTCGTATCTTGCTCAGTGTTATATCGAACATAGCGTTTCCTTTGTTATCTTGACGTATCAGCCCCATCATCACCTTTTCCGCCAAATCGACATATTCGGGCGGCAGTTTCTTCGCCACAGCGGAGACATAGCTAGGAGGCTGCGGCGCGTTGCTCCGAAATCCGTTGTTATATGCGTTCATTAGTCATCGCTCCTCTTTCTTGTCAGATACGTATAGATATAAATTGCCGTGATAAGTTCCCCACGTTCCTTTTTATCCGTCACCATCCCAAATATCTTATGGGAGAAATCCCTGTACGCGTCCTTGGCTCCGCCAGCTTCTCTTGGTTCCAGCCGCGTAAGCATATAAGCGCACCTTGCGATATTTATCTTGTCGTCCGCGCCGCGCAGCAACTCAAGCATTCGGTAGAGAAAGGCTTTGCCGCGCTCCTGGTCGGTAGAGCCAAGGAAGCTGTTCAGCAGACAGAACTTTGGCATAACGCCGTTCTCGAACACGTCCCATTTATAAGTGTGTTCTCCGCTGTCTGTGAACAGCGTCACGGCGTCCTTGCCCTCCTCCTTCTTTGACCTTGCCTCAAGCGAGGCCGCGTTCTCTGCAGCCTTATAAATTGGGTACTTATGCCGACAGACCTCTATTCCGGCTGATATCGTCAACGTATTCGCCTAAAACTTCCTGAAAGCGGAGCGGATATCCACAGCGGCCTCAATGATATCGTCCCACGCCCCTACTAGGAAGATATCGTCGCCGCCGGAGTAAACGATCAGGGCGTTCTTGCCGCGCTCACCCTCCGTGTCGGCGAGTTTGAGATAAGATATCCCGTCGTCCTTGCCGCTGAGGATAGAATTGATATGGTACTTGAAAAACAGCGACATCTGGCGCGAAAATGCCGCGCTGCGCGAGAGAGTCTTATAGACGTCCTTATCGCCCGACCCTAGACGTTCAAACCCGGACGTGAAAGCCAGCCCCAGGTTATCCACGTCGGCGCGGAGTATGGCTATGCGCTTTATCCCTTCGGAATTCGCAGCAAGATCATCCATATACTTGCTCTGCACATAATCGCCCATATAAAGGTTCGTGCTGTAATTCATTCCGGTGTGCGGCATGTTCTTGCTGTAAACTCGCCGCGCCAGAAGAGATTTATGCAGCTCCACCACGGTGTCATGGCTCACGAAAGCTAGATAACGCGCCCCGTCTCCAAAGACATTGGGCATCCTGACCATTGGTGCCTTCTCCAACGCTTCATCGACGACTACGGCAAACATGTCTCGCCTTAAAAGAGTCTCCGATATCTTGGCGAACATATCGCACCATGAGCATATATCGCCGTCGCCTGCCAGGTCGTCAGCCCTTCCGCAGATACGGCATTCCCTTGCCCCGTCGACCTTCCTCCCATTGAGGGAGCGGAGCTCGTCGGGTGAATATCGGTGAAGCTTCTTCGCCGCTATCTCCCTGCTCAACTCGCGGTAAATAGCGGGGTATGGAGCGGCCTCCGACGGCCTGTTGCACAAGTCGTCTCCGGAGCATTCGCACCATGCGCAGGCGACATACAGCGAAGCCTCAAACTCATCCATCAGCCATCTGTTCACGCTGCGTTCAAATACCTTCAAAGCCTCTTTTGTTTCGTCCGTATTGGGAAGCAGCAAATAGCTATGGCCTCCGCCTGTGTATATCAAGTTAGCGCGGGACACGCAGCACCGCTCTATAAGCTCGTCCATCAAATACTCCATCAGCATCTCAAGGACGAACGAACGGCTACGCAGAGACTTCAGAGCGTTCTTAGACGCAATATTGTAAATGAACTTCTGGATTCCAGAAAAATCACACGAGAACATGAGAAATGCCTTTTCGGCCATAAACTCATGCTCATTCTGTAGAAGCTCCGCGCGGAAGTCTTCCCTGCCGTTCGCCTCAAGATACAGGCAGATAGCAGCGGCGGCCGCCGCCGTAATCTTGCTGTGGTCGAACAGCGAGATATCAGAGACCTCCTTGACGCTTGTGCTCGACGGGACAAACGAAAGAATATTCTCCATTATCGCCAGCAGGGAATTAATATAATCGGCGTCCAGAGATATGCTCGATATCTCATCCTTGAGCTTGCGCGCCTTATCCTTATAAACGTCGGATGACAAGACAGTTCGTTTGTCCGGGTAATTCGCCGAACTGCCAAGGTCGTCGGGGGCATACGCCATATCTCCGTGTCCTCCCCACATCAGATTGAACACGGTGTCAAGTGGGATATCCCTGCGGAAAAGCTGCCCGCTGTCGCCCTCCGTCTCCTCGCTTCGTTCGCGCCTGTCGGCTCCTGCCGCGATGTTATCGGCGATATACACGGCATAGGCGGGGGAGTCCGGAGCGAGCTTGGCTCCGCCAATATCCCTGCCGTGATGGAACATCACGCAGTCCAGCAGGTCGCGCTCCGTATCTTCCGGGACGAACGAAGCGAGCCAATCGCGCCCAGATACGCTGTGATTTCTTCCATCAACGCCCGCTCGGAAGATCACCTTGCCTACGTCGTGGAGCAGACCGCCGACGGCGGCCGCGTCAGACCTTTTCAAAACGCCATCACCCTCTCTTAACGGCGCGCTCCGGCACGAGCCGCAGCAGCCCCTTTATAGTTCCGTTCATATCGTTGTAAGAATTCTTCATCCTGGCCCTAGGTATGCCCGACATATCGGCCATACTGAAAATCATATCCAAAATATCGGAGGGCGAATATCCGCATTTTGACTTCACCCACTCCGGCGTGACGGACACTATCTCATGCGCTGCCATGTTGCGGCATTTAGCCTCTACTTCGTCGCGTATCCTCTCCGACAGTTCCACTGCCCTCTGGTCAGAGCAGAAAGCCTTTATCACGACAAGCATGTTGTCAGATGACAATGGGCCGTCAGCATAGCCATATTTGTAATGCATGTTTAAGGCTGCTAACATGCGAACCCCTACGGGGTCGGACATCTTATTTCCTCTAAGCGTCGCCACTTTAGAATCTTTGTCGATTGTGCAGTAACGCCTAATCTCGATTTTCAACTTCTTCTGTATGAAAAGCTCGAATAAATCCGCTATGATCGGAGTTATCCCACGTATAAAATCTGTGTACTCCAGCCTAAGCAGTTTGACTTCCAGCCACAGCAGATACTCAGACATATAAACAAGGCTCCCGTCCTCAATGGGCAGAAATCTATACGTCGTTTCCCCAAGGGTCTTTTTTACGCCAGTCATATCGAGCCTGATACGAGCGTTCGCGGCCTCAAGTAGCCTCAGCGCGTCCGGCGGCAGGTCGGCGGATATATCTCTTGCAACGGAGAGCGCCGCGTGATAGTCGTAGGCCTCCACATGCTTAATGACGGAATTTAGCTTTATCCTCGCGGCCAAGTGCAGATGCGTTGACACGCTCGTCCTATCCTCATAAAGCACGTCGTCGTTATCCTCGTCCGTCTCCCAAAGCAGTGCTAGCTCCTGAGGCTCGTCCCGCGGAGGGTTGCTGTGTTTCGCGGGAGTCGTGACCTGAACGGGCAGCAGCGCGCTGTTCTCGGAGAGAGCGGCGATAGTCTGGAGGGCGCTCTTCATAGCCGGAGTCCCAGAAGACACGTTCAGCAGAATGGTGTCGTCCGGATGCCTCTTGGCTATCTCTTTTAGCTGTCGCTCGAATTCATCGTAAAAACGGTCGAAAAGATACACCTCGCTGAGGTCGGCGCGTTCGATGGGGGACACTTCAAAATCGTGTCCGCACTTCTCTCCGAGCAGCCGCAGAGATTCTGTGTATCTGTCGTCCGACTTATGCAGGGTGCACATCTCGCTGGACAGATATAGATAGACATGGTGAGGGTGGTATTTTCTCGCGATGTGCAGCATAGCGCCGTCGCGGTAATTGGAAATGGGATCCGTGGAGCCGATTGGTGAAAAGAGTACATAGCCGTTCTGCATCTTTATCACACGCCTTATGTGTTTGATAAGAACTCCCGTCTAC
>JAUNSQ010000112.1 GCA_030539135.1 Synergistaceae bacterium
CAGCCCGATCGCGCACCCCGCGGAGAGCAGGATGAAGCCTAACCGGCTGCCAAGAGTTTCTCTTTTTCCTGAATTAGCCATTGTAAATATTTCCTCCCAGAAAAAGCTGTAATAATACGGGATATTTTAACTCATATTTCAATAATTTTCTTTGTCATTATGGTTGGGTGTATTATAATTGCGCAGTTGCATTATCGATTATGAAAACAGAGGTTTATTGATGCCGAGGACGATGCGCTTTTTTAATAACACGGAGATAGGGCAGAACTTCCTGATAGACCGCTCTGTCGTTGATTTTATATTGAAACGCGCCGCGCTTACAACCGATGATAATGTTTTGGAGATCGGGCCTGGAGAGGGCATACTTACGAGAGGGCTTCTCTCGGGCGAATGCGCCTCAGTAACGACGATAGAGCTTGATACGCGCCTTAAAGACGGAATAGGGGCCATAGCCGCGAGAGACGGCAGGCTAAAGCCGCTGTGGGGAGACGCGGTGCAGTTCGATTATGAAAGCGGTCTGCCATGCTTCCCCAACAGGGTGATAGCCAATCTCCCATATCACATCACCACGCCGCTGTTATGGGTGTTTCTTGAGAAACTTGTCCAGCATGGACTTGAGTATATGCTGTTGATGGTGCAGCTCGAATCGGCGCAGCGGATAACTTCGCCAGAGGGACATCGCGAGCGCTCGCCGCTCGGGATAACCATCGAGGCTATGGGAACTTCCGCCATACTGCGCAAGGTGCCGCCGAGCGCGTTTAGGCCGCAGCCAAAGGTGAATTCGTGCCTGATAGAGATAAAAGCCGAGAGGCGGAAGGATTTACCGCTCAACAGAACGTGGCGCGCGCTGCTTACGAGGTCGTTCGCGCAGAGGAGAAAGACGCTCGTGAACAACTGGTCGGCTGGCTACGCCGACGTAACGCGCGAGTCCGCGCTTGCCATACTCGAAAGGCATGGCATGAAACCGACCGCGCGGGCGGAGGAGCTGAGGCTTGACGAATGGTTTGCTCTCGCGGAGGAAGAAGTCTTTAGCATTAAGCCTAAAATCAACAAGAAGGACGAAATACAATAGATGTTTTGGGATTTGGATAAAGTTATCGTGACGGAAAACGACGCCCTCCCTGTCGACTGGAAGTCTATGTCGCCGTCTGGGAGGATATTTGTCGAGATAGGGTTTGGAAACGGAGAGTTCCTTGAATATTTGGCGAGGGCATATCCAGACGTCCTTATCGTAGGCGTAGAGGTATCGCAGTGGTGCGCGTCGAAAGGCGCGAGGTTGGCGCTCTCTAAAGGCCTTGGCAACATCAGGGTCATGCACGGCGACGCTCGATTTTTGCTGCGGCATTGTTTTCCTCTCGAGTCGGTCGAGAGGGTTTTTATGAATTTTCCATGTCCGTGGCCGAAGACGCGCCACGCGGCAAGGCGCGTAACGGTCCCCGTGTTCTCGGAGCTGCTCAATTATCTTCTCGTCCCGGGCGGCTCTTTCGAGCTCGCGACGGACGTCGACTGGTACGCCGAGGAAGCGGCCAAGACGATTTCCGAACACGGCGCGTTCGACGCTGACCCTGTGCGGATAAACCCAGAACGGCCATATATGACGAAGTATGAACGAAAATGGAAGGCCATGGGCAAGGACACTTGGCATTTAACGCTGCGTAAGAACGGCAGTGTAAAACCTGAGACGGACGGAGATGAGGAATGGGCCATGGAAGCGGAGACGAAGAGCGAAAAGACAGTTGAATGTGTGCTTGAGGCGCTGAAAGGCGCGGAGGGTACAGGCGTCGGAGACAAGGGGCACTGGGTGTTCCGTGAGTCGTTCATCTCAGCCGAAGGCGTTGGACTTGTCCTCGTCATAACGGCGGACGAGGGGTTTGAGCAGCATTTTTATCTAAAGGTGATAAAGAACGGCAGGGGCGGCATTACGATCAAGGTCGATTCGGTCGGCCACCCATACAGGACGCCAGCGATGCGGGCTGCTCTGCTCTTTGCGCTGGACAAAGCGAAATAGGACATAAAAGAAGGGGCCGCTTACTGGCGGCCCCTCTTAGCGTCTATATTCGACGATGTTATTTTGTATAGACTGTTTCTCCGCCGACGACCGTCCTAAGGACTTTGATATCTTTAATCTCCGTCGCGGGGCATTTCATGTAATCTCTGTCAAGCACGATGAAGTCAGCGAGTTTCCCAACTTCAAGGGAGCCTTTTTTGTTCTCCTCGAAAGAGGCGTATGCCGCCCAGATCGTGTAGGAGCGCAGGGCTTCTTCCCTTGTCATCTTCTCTTCTGGATACCATCCGCCAGCCGGTTTGAGTTTTGAATCCGTGCGCGTGACCGCGGCGTGCAGGCATATCCATGGGTCGACCGGTTCTACCGGAGCGTCTGTGCCGTTGGGGATTATCGAGCCTGTTTTAAGGATCTTTCTCCATGCGTATGAATATTTGATACGCTCGTGTCCGACGCGGTCTTCGGCCATATTCATATCGGATGTAGCGTGGCATGTCTGCATTGCGGGGAGTACTCCCAGCTTGACGAAACGCGGCAGATCCTTCGGCGACAATATCTGAGCGTGTTCTATCCTGAAACGGTGGTCTTTTCTTGGGTTCTCTTTCAGGACCTTTTCATAAATATCTAAGACCTGTCTGTTCGTCGCGTCGCCTATCGCGTGGGTGCACAGCTGGAATCCGGCGTCGTTGCCCTCTTTTACGAGGGTATAGAGCTGTTCGTCGGTCAATTTGCCGTTGCCGCGGTGGCCTTTTCTGTCGCTGTAATCTTCGAGCATCCATGCGCTTCTCGCGCCGAGCGAGCCGTCGGCGGATATCTTGTAGCTTCTTATCTGCAGTCTGTCATTAAAGAGGCCGACCTGCGTCCCCTGCTTGAAAAATTTTCTGGCTCCGGCAATCAGTTCCTCTGGCGATGGGCGTCCTGTAACTCTGGCCATAACGTCGAGGCGGACTTTAAGTTTGTTCTCTTTGTACAATTTCTTCATCAGGTCGATCGTACCCTGATTTTCGCCGGCTGATGACGCGGATGTCAGCCCATAGCCGAAAAGTTCCTTCTGGGCGGCCATTAGCGCGTCGATGTTCTGGACTTCGGTGTACGCCGGGATAAGTTTGTTTATAACTTCCTGTGCCTGGTCCGTCATAACTCCAGTCGGGACGCCGTCCTTGTCTCTGAGGAATTCGCCGCCCGTCGGGTTCGGAGTGTCTTTGGTGACGCCAGCGAGTTCGAGAGCTTTGCTGTTGACCCATGACGCATGTCCGCACGTTCTGACGATGGCGACTGGCACGTTGAGGGCCACTGCGTCAAGATCCTGCCTGGTGGGGAACTCCGCAGGGTTCCATACCATCTGGTTCCATCCGCGCCCAACGATCCATTCTCCGGGACGAGCCTTTGCCGCCGCAGCTTTTACAGCCTTGAGTATCTCTTCCTTTGGTTTCCAATGGGCTTGGATGCGAAGTTTTGACTGCCCAAGGTTAAGAAAGTGTAGGTGCGAATCGTCCAGCCCCGGGATGACCGCCTTGCCGCCAAGGTCGACTACCTTTGTCTGTTTACCCGCCAAAGCCTGAGCGCCGCCGTTGCTTCCGGCGAAGATGATCTTTCCGTCCTTGACCGCGATAGCGTTTACTGATGAGAAAGACTTATCAACAGTGTATATCTTTCCGTTGAGCCAAATAGAATCGGCCGTTGTCGCTGCCGACGCGCATACGGAGCATAATGCGACCGTCAAAGCGGCTAAACAAATAATGACGTAAAACGATGATGTTTTAGTTCTCATTTCTTGTGCTGTCCCCTTTATTTGAATTATGGTTGGTTATGATTGTGAAATATTATGATGTTGTACGTACCATTGTCAAGCACAAAGTTCAAAGTAAAATGTTCAGTATATTGCAGATAAAAATACACATTAAGTAACCGCGCCATTTATAACAAATAAATGTCCCCGATGGTATCGGGGACATTTGTATACGCTGCATATCAAAAACGAATGATTATTATCGTACCGGTGTTTGCCCTTTTCTATTTCTCTTGAACATGATTGGGACCGCAGCGAATATCAGCAGCACAGCCCAGTCCGCGTTGCATCCGCCGGAGCTGTTTTGGGCCGGAGGGATCGTGAACGCCTTGAGGCATACGTTGCTGCCCCATTCGTCGGGCACGGTGTCGGTCCAATCTGTGCCGTTTGATGATTTCCAGCAGCGGCCCTTTTCAAATGTCGCCTTACTCACTTCGTCTTCCATGCCGGTATTTGACTCAATGGGCACTCTCCTGACGATCTTCCCTGGCGTCGTTACTTTGACGACCACGGAGAACTTTTCCCCTTTGGCAAGCGCGACTGGGGACGGTAATTTCAAAGTGTTATATCCGCCATATTTCAGAGTCTTTGAAAACGCGGCCTTTAAATCTCCTGAGGTTGGCGACCCTGAGCAACCAGTGTATATCTTTGCTTCGCACTCCGCGTTGGGAAGAGGTGTGTAGAACGCTATCGAGACGAGCGACTCGTTGCGCCCCGCCGTGAATATATTCGCGAAGGCGGACGTGTCCATTCCGTAAGCGGACGACAGCGCGTTACGCGGAGCAACATTATCGTCGTCCTCAAACTCAGGGTCTTCCTCTTCCTCACCCTCGGGGTCTTCGGGAGGGATATATCTTCCGTCGTCGGTGAATACTACTAACCCCAGCGGGTCATACTGGTATATTTTCTCTTCCGCTACTGCGCTTTCGGCAATGAACGCGTTGGCGTTGCATAGGCTATTTTCCTCATACGAAACGTAATAATATCCGTTGTCTCCGTACTCGGTCCCCCAACTGTTCCTCACGATCCACGCGCCGTCGGAGGCAGGCTTCATATCGGGGCTGTAGACGCCGCCGAAATCATCGCGGCTGAAGTCGTCGTTCCATCCGACGATAAGCACCGCATGGTTGGCCCTTGTCTTTCCAAAGTCTCCAGTGTAATACCCGGCGGCGGCGCTTAACAGCTTTGAGTCGTCGGGGATGCCCGCGGAGGGGTCTTCGTCGGGGTGGAAGATGTCGACCGTTATAGCCCCGCAGTCCAATATCATATCTTTCAGCAGCTTTATCCTGGCTTCGCTGTTGTTGCTAATATCCACAGTCTCTGTGTTTTTTAATTTGTGCAGGTCGTCGCTTGCAAAATATACCCCTGTGACTTTGAAATCCTGAGACGCTGCGACGGGTTTATATATGCTGGATATATGTTCCGGGTACGGAGCTTTTGAT
>JAUNSQ010000113.1 GCA_030539135.1 Synergistaceae bacterium
AGTAACGGAAACACAAGAAAAAGAAGAAACAATGGAAGAAATGATGCAGCAGTTTGACGTCATGGGAGATTTTCACCGTGGCAAGATCGTAGAAGGAACGATAGTTGACACACGCGACGACGGATGGCTTGTCGATGTTGGTTACAAATGCGAAGGTTTCCTTCCGCGCAAAGAATGGACTCATAAAGTCCTTATCGAGGATACGCCCGAGCCGGAAAACGGCGCTAAGGTCAGAGTCCAGATAACCAATATTTCACAGGGCGAAGAGAACGCGCTTAGCCTTAGCCGTTGGCGCTGCGAATTTGACGAGCGTTGGGATGCTCTTGAAGAAGCCTCGAAAGCCGAAACGATCACCGTAAAAGGCCTTCGCAAAGTCAAGGGCGGACTTATTGCCAGCTGCTGCGGGATAGAAGGATTTATTCCTATCTCGCATCTTACGGAAGAGGGTCACGGCGTCAACCCAGACCGTTTTGTCGGTCAGGACTTTGCCGCTAAACTCATCGAAAAAGATCGCCGCAAACGCCGTCTTGTCTTCTCGCGTCGTTCAATCATGGAAGCAGAGATGGCTGAGCTTCGTCAGTCGTTCTACGATCAGGTCAAAGAGGGAGATATCCTTGAAGGCGACGTTAGCAGCATCACATCCTTCGGTGTTTTCGTCAACCTTGGAGCAATGGAAGGTCTCGTCCATATAAGCGAACTCTCATGGCAGCGCAACGCGAAGCCTAAGGAGATCGTAGCGAAGGGCGACCACGTCAAGGTCAAAGTGATTGCTATCGACAAAGAGAACAATAAAATTTCTCTCAGCATCAGACAGACGCTTGACGACCCCTGGAACACTGTAGCCGAACGCTGGACAACCGGCAAAACTACAGAAGGAACGGTCACCAACCTGACTGACTTCGGAGCTTTTGTTGAAATAGAGCCAGGCATCGAAGGTCTTATCCACATCGGAGACCTCAGCTGGACGCGCATCAAACACCCGAAAGAAGTGCTCAAAAAGGGACAGAAGATAGAGGTCTCTATCCTTGAGGTCGACACTGACAGGAAGCGCATAAGCCTCGGCTACAAACAGCTGAACGACCCATGGAAGAACGTGGCTGAAAAGTACGCGAAGGACATGGAAGTCCCAGTTAAGGTAGTCAGACTCGCCGACTTTGGCGCGTTTGTCGAATTGGAAGAGGGTATCGAGGGACTTATCCACATTTCTCAGCTCAGCCAGCAGAGAGTTGAAAACCCGAAGGAAGTCCTTTCCGAAGGTCAGGAAGTCACCGCGAGAGTGCTCGAAGTCAATCCGACAGAACGTCGCATACGCCTTTCACTGCGTCCCGCTAAGGAAGAACAGCCGAAACGCGCCGCGGCCCCGTCATCCGACGAACCTGCGAAGAAGTCTTCTGAGGATCGCCCGCGTAAACGCCGCGGCGACTCCGAAAGGAAGAAATCCGAGAGCAGCCAGCTCCCGCAGGAAGAAGCCAACGTTACTATCGGAGATTTCCTCAAACAGGCTGAATAGTTCTCAGCGCGATAAAACGTCATTCATTGACCCCGCTTCCGTACTTGGAGGCGGGATTTTCTGTGCTAAAATAAAAGAAACAAAGTATATGTGCGAGGCGATATAAATGTCGATAAGAGAGATATGCCGTTACCCCGCTCCCGTATTGAGAGAGCCAACGGAGACCATCCATGAATTTGACGGCGAACTGAAAAAATTAGTTGAAGATATGTGGGAGACGATGTACGCCTCGGACGGCATAGGACTCGCAGCGCCGCAGGTCGGCGTGCCAAAGAAAGTTATCGTTATTGATTACAACGGCGAGAAGTACGCGCTCGTAAATCCCGAGATAATTTCAAGAGAGGGCAGCGTAACGAACGAAGAGGGGTGTCTGAGTTTTCCGGGTATTTATGTCAACGTAGACGCCCCAGAACGAATGGACGTGCGTTACTGCGACGAGAGCGGGGAAGCGCGCGAAATATCCGTGGACGGGTTTCTAGCCTGCGTGTTTTCACACGAGATAGACCACCTTAACGGCCGGCTTCTGATAGATAGAGTGTCCCCCTTAAGAAGGCAGTTTATGAAAAAACGGCTGGCTAAGGACGCCAAGAGCGGCGATTGATATGAAAATATTTTTTTGCGGTTCTGGAGAGTTTGCGGCCGACTGTCTCAGACGCATCTCGTCAAAGATCGAGATAGATCTTGTCGTTACGAACGAACCAAAGACCGCCGGACGCGGACTTAAACTTACGCCTACGCCCGTCGCTGAGGCAGCGGAGGAACTTGCTCTCAGATGCAAGACTACAAAACGGTTGTCGGCCGATGGCGAATTGCTGACATATATGACGGCCGCAGCTCCTGATATCATTTTAGTTATTGATTTTGGCCAGATGATAAAGGAACCTGTCTTATCACTGCCTAAATATGGCTGTATCAATATACATCCTTCATTGCTTCCTGCATACCGCGGCTCGGCTCCGCTGCAGCGCGCGATAATGGACGGGCTTGAAAGCACGGCGATAACTATTTTTAAACTTGACGCGGGCATGGACTCCGGCCCAATGCTTGCGCAGATTAAGGTCGAGATATCGCCGGAGGACGATTATATGTCTCTTCTTGCAAAATCCGCGAAGATAGGCAGCGATTCTCTTATAAGGCATATCTGCGAAGTGGGACCGAAAAATTGGCGGCTCGTGCCGCAGAACGGTGATGGATTATCTCTGGCGCCTAAAATCGATAAGAGCGAAGGCAAGATCGACTGGAATAGAAGCTCTGTGGAGCTGGTAAATCTTATAAGGGCTCTAAAATATTCTCCGGGTACGTTTTCGTTCTTCGGCGGTAAAAGGCTGAGAATATACGAGGCGGCAACCATAGATAAACATGGCTCGGCATCCGAAATATTAGCCATTGAGGACGGATATCCCATAATTGGCTGCGGAAGCGGCGCGATAAAGCTGTTGAGCGTGCAGGCCGAGGGTAAAAAGATACAAAACGCGAACGAATGGTTAAGGGGCAGCAGGGCAGAAATAGGGGATAGTTTCGACTGAGGAGACGATAAATATGCCGGAGAACAACAGCGTCAACCCTTTAAGAAATATAGTTAAGACGGAGTATCCATACAAAGGGCATATACTTGACCTAAGGGTAGATCATGTAAAATTCCCATCAGGAAGCCTTAAAGTCAGAGAAGTGGTGGAACATAGATCCGCGGTGGCTCTGCTCGCCGTAAATGAAGCTGGCAAGATATGCCTCGTGTCCCAGTACCGCCACGCTATAGACGCGGATATACTTGAGATACCAGCCGGACTTGTCGAGGCCGGAGAAGACCCTGATCGGACGGCAGTTAGGGAGCTTCAGGAAGAGACGGGCTTCAAACCTTCAAAACTTATCAGGGTGATGGATTTTTATTCTACGCCAGGATTTTCTACAGAAGCAATAATATTGTATTATGCCTCAAATTTATCAGTTTCAAAACTGCCCGAAGACGATGATGAATTCATCGACGTCTTTTGGTTTACACCTGCCGAGATCGCCAAAAAAATATCCGACGGCAAGATCAAAGATTCAAAAACGCTGCTCGCGTATTATTGGTATTGTTCGCTGGGAATTGAGCTATGCCGCTGATCGAGATAGAAGACAAGGATTTTGCGCGGCTGCTTGAGAGGTTTGAGAATTATCTCACCCTTGAGCGAGCGTGTTCAAAGAACACGTTAAAGGCATATTCGTCCGACGTCCGCTCTTGGTACTTGTATTGCCGCTCTCACGATACCTCGCCGAAAGAGCTTACCGGCGATAATATAACACGTTTTTTGAATAACCTCTCCGCCGAGGGAAAATCTAAGAGCACCGTTCAGCGGTGCGCCGCTGTATTGAGTTCGTTCACAAGATTTCTATCTTATGACGGTGATCTTGAATTTATGCCTATTCTGGACCCCCTGCCAAAGCGTGAGGAAGTATTGCCGCAGGTTATGACGGAGGGCGAGATACAAAGGATAATCAACGCCTGTGAGGATGGGACCCCGCTTGGCGCGCGTGACAGAGCCGTGATAGAACTGGCATACGGCGCGGGGATGCGCGCCTCTGAGCTTTGCGATTTGGAACTTCAAAACATCGACAGGTCTGGCGGGTTGATATATACACGCGGAAAGGGCGGCAAGGAACGCACGATCCCTTATGTCGGAGCTGTACGGAAGGTAATTGATGATTATATAGAGAAGGTCCGCCCGCTTTTGGACCGTTTAGGGTTGGAATACCTATTTTTGACTAGATCCGGCAAAAAAATGAGGCGGGAATTTTTATGGCAGATACTAAGGAAGCGCGGAAAGTCGGCCGGTATCCCTTTGTCAAGGCTCCATCCGCATGTCCTGCGCCATACTTTTGCGACACATCTCCTGCGAAACGGGATGGATCAGAGGACTCTTCAGGAGATACTGGGGCATTCGTCTATCCTTACTACAGAAAAATATACGCATCTTGATACGGAGATACACGATTATTATGATAAATATCATCCAAGGTCGTGATCTTGGATTTAGGAGGGCTATTTATGTTGGCTGATAAAGTATCAGAGGCATGTGAATATATCAAAAGCAGGATAACGCGTGAACCGGCTGTCGCGCTTGTATTAGGTTCAGGCTTGGGGAGTCTGGCCGATAAGTTAACCGCTCCCGAGATAATACCATACAGCGATATTCCGTATTGGCCCAGAACTACCGCTATTGGCCACGCCGGCAGGCTGGTTGCCGGCAGGTTCGATAACTCGAATACAGACGTCGTGATCATGCAGGGCCGAGTCCATTATTACGAGGGATACACGATGTCCGAGGTGACATTTCCAACGCGCGTGCTCGCGCAGCTTGGCGTTAGGTCGATATTATTCACTAACGCGTCCGGCGCCGTAAACCCCGATATCGCCCCGGGCACGATTGTCGCTATTGAAGATCATATCAACTACATGGGAACGAACCCACTCATAGGGATCAACAATGATGAATGGGGGCCGCGTTTCCCGGATATGACAAGAGCGTATGACAAAAAATATATTTCTCTTCTGGAAAAGATCGCTGCGGATAATAATATCACGCTAAAAAAAGGCGTATATATCGCGTTTTCAGGGCCGTCGTTTGAGACTCCTTCCGAAGTTCGCATGGCTGG
>JAUNSQ010000114.1 GCA_030539135.1 Synergistaceae bacterium
ATCAGAGCTTCCGGACGGCGATGATATGATAATCAAGGCGTATATCACGGGCGGCGAGATAAACGACAGGGGGCGCTATCCGAAGCCTGACTTCTTTGTGATATTCGACTGCGCTCATAAGATAACGCCGGAGGAGCTAGCGCACGGGGTGGCGCTCCGCAAGAACAACTTGGAACGCCCGTTCCCTGAGGTCAAGAGCACGAATTACCTTTTGGCGTATATACCGATGATGTTCGCGAAGTCCGCGGACGATTTTGAGTCCCTTTACATAGTGAACGGAGAGATAACGGAGTCAGCGGCCAGCAATTTCTTCATGGTGCTGGACGGCAAACTGATAACCGCTCCGGTCGGCCGGGTCCTCGACGGCATCACGAGGAAGGTACTGCTCACGCTGGCAGAGGAGAACGGTATACCGTTTGAGGTCAGATGCCCGCTTGAGTGCGAACTGGCAAATGCGAGCGAGGCGTTCATAACCGGCTCGGTCAAAGAAGTTCTACCAATCATCCGCGTGGGAGATCAGGTCATAGGCGACGGCAAGCCGGGCTCTATGGCAAAGCGTATGCTCGACCTTTACAACGCAAACGTACACAGGTGGCTTTAAAAAATACAATACAGACTACAAGCCCGCCGCATGATATGACGGCGGGCCGTTTACTAAGGGAGGCGCTACTTTCATGATGACGAGAAAAGAGAAACTTACAAGGTTTACGTTCTGGTTCCCCGTGCTTTATTCGACGTTTACGATGCTGCTGTTTGCGGCGGTCGTCGCTATGTTCGGCGTCAATTACGCCAACATCAAGATAACGCCGATGGTCGAGCACGTCTTTCGCACGGGATACGTCTATTTCATGATATGCTACTTCACTGTCGCGGCAAGCCCGATAACCGTGTTGTTTCTGCTCATCTTTTCAGTCGGGCACAGACGTAAATACCCTGACGAATCAAAGCGTTACCGCAACCTCCCGCTGTTTTTCACAATAGCGTCGCATTCCATCCTTCTTTGGATGTTCATAAGCGCGTTTAGCTGAGGAAGAGCGCTTTCGCCTCTTCCGCCGTATTCGAATTGCCAAGTGCCCACATGAGCTTCGTGCATACGGCTTCTATCGTCATCTTCTCGGCCGAGAGGACGCCTAAGCGCGCCGCCAATACTCCTATCGGATATTCGCTGAGGTTGACGCCGTCGTACATGCACTGAGACGCGCATACGGCGATCATCCCCGCACGCAGGGCCCTTTCCACAGCAGGCAGGAAGTTGTTCTCGTCGTTTGGGACGCCGCCCGCGCCAAAGCCCTCTATCACGACGGCCCTGTATTTCTGGGACACTGCGTAATCAAGGATATCCGGCGTCGTTCCGGGGATGAGCTTGATGAGCATGACCCTTTCGTCAACGTTTGACAGAACTTCAAACTTATCCGCCGGCATAGGCGGTTCCGGCGTCTGCCACTCTATCCCGTCGCTCGCCGTTATTGCGGCATAAGGTGCGTTAACGCTGTAGAAAGCGTTGAACTCCGACGTGTGCATCTTCTTGGCAAACTTCCCGCCCACGACCTTGTCGCCGAACGCCAGATAGACGCCGGGACGGCCGCTGCAGGCCACGTGGAACGCGCTGTATATGTTGCGTTTGCCGTCCGTCTCGGGATGCTCTATTGGAAGCTGCGCCCCTGTGACCACGACCGGCTTACCCAAGTTTTTAAGCATCCAGCTCAGGGCAGCAGCTGTGTACGCCATAGTGTCCGTCCCGTGCGTTACGACAAAGCCGTCATAGTCGGCGTAGTCCGCGCCGATTGCGTCCGCCATAACGCTCCAGTGGTGCGGCTGTATGTTGCTGCTGTCGAGGCTCAGTATCTCTTTGCATGTGATGTCGCACAACCCATGAAGTCTGGGGATCATGCGCACCATCGCGGCCCCGTCTACCTTCGGCACAAGACCGTCCGGCCCTGGCTCGGAAGCGATAGTCCCGCCGGTTGAAATCATTAATATCTTTTTCATCATCTGTTCCCTGCCGCGAGCGTCTTTATAGCTTTGATTATGACGTTTTTGTAACCCTCGGCCTCTGTTTCCTCGAGCATTGGGATCTTCCAGTAGGCTTGGTATTCTCTCGTCGTGACCATCGAGAGCACTGCGGATATCCCCTGAAGCGTCCCCGCGCCGCGGACTATATTGTTCAGCGAGCTAGACATGAACGTAACACCGCCGGCATCCTCGCTTATAAGCTTGGCTATCTCGGCGGTCAGTTCCGTCTTTTCCTTCGCCGAATCCGCGGTGCGCAGCTTCGTCGCGGCGGATATCACTTTATCCGCAAAATCGGCAGTCGCACGGGCTAGCGCGCCGTTTGGCATCGGCATCAGGTTTTTCTCATATCTTATCGGCAGTCCAAGCTCCCTGCCCGCAGCGTAAAGCGCCTCGCCAAGTTCCATGCAGTCGACGCCTTCCTGCGCCCTCACCATGTACTGGTTCTCAGCGAGCTTGTCGGCCATTCCGGGGATGAACGCCTTGGATTCGATAACGGTGGTCGGGATAGAATCAAGGCCAAGCGTCCTCATCATCTCGCCCTTCTCGGTCCAGTTCGTGTTTCCCTCGTAGTCCTCGTCCGGGCCGATGCCTTCGTTAGTGCCGTTGACGACCAGCATGAGGGATACCGGGATATCGTCTATGTCGAGGACGATCCCTGCGGATACGTCGTACTTGTTATCAAATTTTTCCTTCGTCATCAGGAGCTTATCGCCAAGCGCTATCCTGAAAGAGTCCAGCGCGGCGAGCGCACATGCCCCCTGCAGCGCAACAGGGACTTCTGCGGCCCCCTGGCCATATATGCGTCCGCAGACCTTGACCGCGATGTTCTGGGTGTATGCGGCGTCCAGGCCAGCGGCGCTCGCAAGTATAACAGCTTCGCTTGGCGTGACGCCCCGCCTTGGGGAAAGAGTCCCTGTCCCGCCTGACGCCGTAGTTACGGTGATCGTGTTCTTATCAGGGTCGGCATAGACCTTTGCTATCGTCGTGTCTACGTCGACCGCTTTTTTTAGTATGAGCGAAGCTACGGCAAAACCTGCCGAGTCGTCCTGTACAAAGCCGCTGTGGCTGTGGACATGCCCCACTCCTACGTGGCCGGATATCCCGTACAGGCCCTGTTTCTTGTCAGAAATTCTTATCGTCGTCATCATTGTTCACCTCACAACAATATTGTAATGGCGGGAACAAAGTCCCGCCATTACTCTGCCTTGCGTTATTCAGTTATTCCGCGAACTTCTTCTTCGCGTCGAATTTATCTCTATCAAGCGTTCCAAGTATAGATGTCGTCGTTACCATACCGACTGTATCGCCCGTGACGTTGAGCATCGTGTTCGGCATGTCTATCAGACGGTAGATACCTGCGACCCATGGGACTATCGTGAGCGGGAGGCCCATCGTTTGCATCATTATTGCGGACATCATGATGCCGCCGCCAGGAACTCCGGCGACTCCAGCCGCCATGATTATGCCGAGCAGACAGATAATTGCGAGCTGGCCGAAGCCAAAGTCAATACCGTACATCTGCGCGGCGAAGATGGCGTATATCGGCATTTCAGCGCAGCAGGCCTGCATGTTGATCGTAGCCGCGGGAGGAGCGATGAGGTCGACCGCTTCCGCAGGTACCCCGGCTCTCTCCTTCGCGCACTTCATCGTAAGAGGGAGCGTGGCGCTGGAGCTGCACGTCGAGAAAGCGAGCAGCATCGCGGGATAGACGTTGATATAGTGCTGCAACGGGCTGACCTTCGCAATGAACTTAAGGATTATCGGCAGCATGACGACGAGTATTGTTGCGTACGCGACATACTGGGTGATGAGCATCTTGCCGAGGCCCGTCAGGACTTCTGTACCAAGCGTGCCGGTGACGTCCGCCATAAGGCAGAAGACACCTACGGGGGCAAAGCCCATGACTATCTCTACGACTCTGGTGATGGCCGTGTTGCCATAGTCGAAGAATTTCTGGAGCGCGCTCTTTGCGGGATTATCGTTCGGGAGCAGCGCTATGGCTATGCCAAGGAAGAGCGAGAATACGATGACCTGGATTATATTAAAATTGCCGAACGACGCGGCCACATTGTCAGGTACCCACTGGACAAGGCTCTGCACGACGCTGACACCCTTCGTTGAGAATTCGCCTTTCTCCGCAAGGTTGATGCCGACGCCCGGCTTGATGATGAAGCTCCATACTATGCCGCAGATGGCGGATAGAGCGGAAGCAACAAACCAATAGATAAGAAATGTGCCGCCGACTTTTTTAAGTTTGCCGAGGTCGGCAACGCTGGCGACGCCGGTAACGATCGAGAAGAAGATAAGAGGAAGGATCGTCATCTTCAAAAGTCTGATAAATACCGTGCCGAGCGGCCCGGTAACCTGACCCCACGTGTCGTAGCTGCCCTTGAGGACATAGCCGAGCAGAGCTCCGACTACCATGGCTATCAGTATTTTAGTGGCGAGGCTGATTTTCGTTTTCTTGACTTCACTCATAATTATCATCCCTTCTGCATAGGTACATAAAATATGGCATAAAAAATCCCAGATGCTGATTATGCGGTATACAGACGTGAGTTATCTCTAGAAAACCACCCCCAATGGCCGTTTGTATAAAAAACCTGCTGACCTATTAAGTATATTTATTCTATCTTATGCAGCACAAAATTCATAGAGTAGCGTGAGTGTTTCAACAAACCGGACGGGGTATATGCCACCGCTTATTTTGCTCTAATAATTGTCCCGCACAGAAAACGTAGCCCGAGGCTAAATGGCCTCGGGCTACGTATCTTACGTTCTATTGCCTATTCGTACCAGGTGACCCTTGAGAAGTCGAGCCAGCAGGTGTCGCCGACGTTGTATCTCGGTTCGCGGCGGCCCTTCTGTACGCGTATCTCCTGATCTCCTATTTTGATTATGTAGTCTACTGTCTCGCCTAGGTATGCCGTGCGGTCCACGACGCCCTTTATCTCGCCTTTATCCTCGCCGACAAAGTCTATCTCAGCCGGACGACAGGCAAGCGTGGCCTTCGAAGCCCCGGAGAACTCCGCGGGTATCTTCGACGTGATGTATCCTGCGCCGGGCGCCGTCTCGATGACCGCTTTGCCGTCACGAACGACCG
>JAUNSQ010000115.1 GCA_030539135.1 Synergistaceae bacterium
GCACTCGCCGTGGCGAATAAGGTAGATAGTCGTTTTTTTAACGTCTGTGATCTGCGTCATGGTGCTGTTACGGCTCCTTTGTTACCGCGAAACATTATTTCGCATCGTTGCTGAAATACTTTTCGCCGTCTGAATTATTTTTATCAACTTGAACATTATACATTATTTGTTTTTTTGTCATTCGAAACATCTCCGACGAATACGTAAAATATACTATAAAATTTTTTTGACCTGTATTGACATTTGCATAAAGGACTGCTATTCTTATCCCGTTGAAAATTCATTAGCACTCGTAATCAGGGAGTGCTAACAAAGGCAAAGGAGGGTGCTTATGTTAACGGAACGTCAGCTGGAAGTAGTCCTTTCAGTCGTGTACGAATATATAAAGAACGGCGAGAGCGTCGGTTCGCGGACGGTGTCGCGGCGTTACCTGACAGGGCACAGCTCGGCCACGATACGCAACGAAATGTCCGACCTCGAGGAGATGGGTTTCCTCAAACAGACCCATACATCGTCGGGGCGCGTTCCTACGACTCAGGGCTACCGTCTCTACGTCGACTCGGTGCTCCAGCGCGTAAGCGCCGGACGCCACCCGACGGACTGGACGAAGAACCTTTACGAGAGCCGCAAGGGGATCGAAGGCGCGTTGGCCTCTGCCTCGGAGATGCTCAGCAGGATATCGGACTACGTCGGCGTGGCGGCTCTCTCGTCGCTGGACGTCGTCAAGTTTCAGAAGGTAGACTTCGTTAGGATGGGCGAACGCGTCGTGCTGATGCTCGTCGTGCTTCAGGGCGGGCTTGTGCACCAGAAGGTTATAACTCTCCCATGGGATATGTCTCAGGACCACTTGGACGACCTTTCGAGAAGGGTGAACATGTTTGCGGGGCACCTTTGGCCGGACGTCAAGAAGTCCATTCAGGAATATATCAAGCAGGAACTGTCGGATTACAGCGCCGCGTGCGAGGACGCCCTGAGGGCGCTCGAGGGCGTGATAGTCTCGCCGACGATGAAGGTATTTACAGGCTCGATGAGCCACATGCTCAGCCTCCCAGATTTTCAGGATTTGAGCAGGATAAAGGCGCTCTACTCGTTCTTGGAGCAGGAGGAGAGCATGGCCGACCTCGTAAGCAAGTGCTCAAAGGACGGTATAAATATCCTCATAGGCGATGAGAACGAGTCCCCTGGAATGAAGAAATCTTCGCTTGTCGCGGCCTCAAAAATGTCCAACGGACAGAGAGCCATGATAGGCGTGATAGGGCCGGAGAGGATGGACTACGAGAACGCGATAGCCACGATAGGCAAAGTCCTTCAAATATTAGATTCCGAACCTGACGCGGAAGGAGAACTGAAATGACAGAGAAACACGAGACTCAGCCACAAGAACCAATAGCGAAGAACACGCAGGAGCAGTCGGCCGAAGCAGCCGCGCCGAAGAACGATTACGACGCGGTATGTGCGGAGCGGGACAAGCTCCTTGAGGAAGCTGAGAAAAATAAAGAAGAGATAAAAAATCTTACAGAGGATGCCGCGCGCGCCCGCGCCGACTATTACAACCTTAGAACGCGCGTAGAGCGCGACAGGGAACGCGACAAGAAGCTCGCGTCCGAGAAATCAGTCGAGCTGCTGCTGCCGGTATTCGAGAACCTAGAGAGGATATGCGGCGCGGTGGAGGACAGGGATAGCAACCTTTACAAGGGCGTCTCAATGGTCGCCAAGCAGTTCATGGAGGCCATGTCTCACCTAGGGCTTGAACAGATATCTACCGACGGCCCGTTTGACCCGTCAGTACACGAGGCGGTCTCGATGGAGCCGATAGAGGACGAGGCGAAGGACGGTCATGTGATAGGAGCTCTGAGGAAAGGCTACAAACTTGCGGGGAGGGTAATTAGGGCCGCGCAGGTACGAGTAGGAAGATACGAGAAGAAAGACAGTTAAGGCTTCACACGGCGGAAACGTCGAAATAAAACACGGAAACAATAAAATACTTCTATATAAAGGATGGGAAAAATCATGGAAAAAATCATAGGAATCGACCTTGGAACAACAAACAGCTGCGTAGCGGTAAAAGAAGGGGATAACGTAACAGTCATCCCGAACCCAGAGGGAAGCAGGACAACGCCTTCCGTCGTCGCGTTCACAAAGGACAACGAGAGGCTTGTAGGCCAGCTTGCAAAACGTCAGGCGATCGTCAACCCAGACCGCACGGTCATGTCGATCAAGCGTAAGATGGGCAGCGACTACAAAGTCAAGATAGACGACCAGCAGTACACGCCGCAGCAGATATCCTCGATGATCCTTCAGAAGCTCAAGAGGGACGCGGAGGAATATCTTGGAACAAAGGTAACGAAGGCGGTCATCACATGCCCAGCGTACTTCACCGACGCTCAGCGTCAGGCGACGAAGGACGCCGGAACGATAGCTGGACTTGAGGTCATGCGCGTCATCAACGAACCGACGGCCGCGTGCCTCGCGTACGGAGTCAACAAAGAGGGCGACCACAAGATCATGGTCTTCGACCTTGGCGGCGGTACGTTCGACGTCTCGATACTCGACGTTGGCGACGGCGTATTTGAAGTCCTCTCCACCTCCGGCGACAACATGCTCGGCGGAGACGACTGGGACGCACGGATAGTCGACTGGATGGCCGAAGAGTTCAAGAAGAGCGACGGAGTAGACCTCCGCAAGGATAAGATGGCCGCGCAGCGTCTGCGTGAAGCGGCGGAGAAGGCGAAGATAGAACTCTCCTCAATGGCTGAGACCTCAATCTCGCTTCCGTTCATCACGGCAGACCAGAATGGCCCGAAACATCTTGAAATGACGCTCACCAGAGCGAAATTCGAAGAGCTCACGAGAGACCTCCTCGACCGCACGGTACAGCCTGTCCGCACGGCGCTTTCGGACGCGGGGCTCCAGGCTTCGGAAGTAGATAAGATACTGCTCGTCGGCGGTTCGACGCGTATGCCGATGGTTCAGCGCAAGGTCAAGGAACTCCTTGGCAAAGAACCGACAAAGGGCATCAACCCCGACGAGTGCGTCGCGTCCGGCGCGGCTCTCCAGGGCGCAATCATCACTGGCGAGCACAAGGGCATCGTCCTTGTCGACGTCACGCCGCTTTCGCTCGGACTTGAGACGCTTGGCGGGGTCTTCACGAAGATAATCGAGAAGAACACGGCAATCCCTGTGTCGAAGAGCCAGGTCTTCACTACGGCGGCCGACAACCAGCCGCAGGTCGAGATACACGTCCTTCAGGGCGAGCGCGCGATGGCGGGAGACAACGTCTCACTCGGCAGGTTCTTCCTTGACGGCATAGCGCCCGCGCCGAGAGGCATCCCGCAGATCGAAGTCACGTTCGATATCGACACCAGCGGAATAGTCAACGTAACGGCGAAGGACAAAGCGACCGGCAAGGTGCAGAACATAACGATACAGTCTTCAAGGCTCTCCGACGCGGAGATAGAGAAGATGCGCAAAGATGCCGAGATGAACGAGGGCGAAGACAAGAAGAAGAAAGAGCTTATCGAAGCCCGCAACGAAGGCGACAGCGCCGCGTACAACGCGGAGAAATCGCTGAAGGAACTCGGCGACGAAGCGACGCCTGAGGAAAAGGCGGCCGTCGAAGAGAAGATCAAGGCCCTGCGCGACCTGCTCACGAGCGAGGACGCAGAGGGTATCAAAAAGGCCATAGAGGAACTTATGAACTCGATGCACCCAATCGCTCAGAAGGCGTACGCGAAGGCTCAGGCAGCGCAGCAGCAGGCTCAGCCCGGCGAGGCTCCGCAGCAGGACGCCGGAGCGGCGGCGAACGACCCCAACACGGTAGACGCTGAGTTCCACGAAGAAGACAACAAGTAGTTGAGAAGTGAGGTGAGGCCCTGATGGCTGCTCCCGGAAAAAAAGATTACTACGATATATTGGGTGTTGAGCGGGGGGCCTCTGCTGACGAGATAAAGAAAGCCTACCGCAAACTGACGAGAAAATATCACCCGGATGCAAATCCGGGTGATAAAGAAGCCGAAAAGAAATACAAAGAGATCAACGAGGCTAACGAAGTCCTCAGCGACCCTCAGAAGAGAGCGCAGTACGACCAGTTTGGCTACGTTGGCGACATGCCGCCGGGCGGCGGCGGAGATTTCGGCGGATTCGGAGGTTTTGGCGGGGCTGATATCGGAGACCTGTTTGGAGATTTCTTCGGAGGGGCGTTCGGCGGACGCGGCAGGCGTTCTTCAAATCCCAACGCGCCGCAGCGCGGCAACGACCTCGAGTACACGATGCAGATATCTCTTGAGGACGCCTATCGCGGCGTCAGCAAGAAGATCGAGATACCGCGGCTCGAGACCTGCCCGCATTGCGGTGGGAACGGAGCGGAGCCAGGTTCAAAGGTCGAGACATGCCCGACCTGCGGGGGCCGCGGCCAAGTCCAGCAGACTATCAACACTCCGTTTGGGCAGATGGCTAACGTAACGGTATGCCCGACATGCCACGGCAAGGGCAAGAAAATCACGACCCCATGCCGCGAGTGCAAAGGGCAGGGCCGTATCCGCAAGCAGCACTCCGTTGAGGTCAAGATACCGGCGGGAGTAGATACCGGCATCAGGCTCAGAGTTTCGAGCCAGGGCGAGGCTGGGGTGAACGGAGGGCCTTCGGGCGACCTCTTCATCCTTGTAGAAGTTCGTCAGGACAGGCGTTTCCAGCGCCGCGGCGACGACCTCAACACGGCGGTGGATATCTCATATCCGCAGGCCGCGCTTGGCTGCGAAATAAAGATCGAGACCTTTGACGGCACAGAGACCTTGGACGTTCCGGCAGGGACGCAGCCCGGTTCCAAGCTCCGCATAAGGGGCCGCGGAATGCCGAGGCTTCGCGGAAACGGCAAGGGCGACATGAACATCCTCGTCCGCGTTTCAATTCCTAAGAGTCCTTCGTCGAAGGAGCGGGAACTGCTCGAACAGATAGCCAAGGAGACAAAATCTCCCGTTAAATCCAAATCGGGCATATTCGATAAATTCAAATAGCGCTAACGACATAAAGATAAAATGGCTTCTCCAACTCGGAGAGGCCATTTTTTGTCAAAAGAAAACCACGCGATAGTCGCGTGGTTCCAAAGAGCTTAA
>JAUNSQ010000116.1 GCA_030539135.1 Synergistaceae bacterium
TAGGGCTATGCCCGAAAATGAAATACCCCCGGCTACGCCGGGGGATTGTTATTTTGTTTAATAAAACAGGCGGGCTATTTGGCCCGCCTGTTTCCTAAAATTATGCCCACCACTTCCACAAGGGTGTGGGGTTTTTTGGCAGTCCCTACGAGATTCGAACTCGTGTTAACGGGCTGAGAACCCGTCGTCCTGGACCCCTAGACGAAGGGACCGCGTCTCAGCGATATGGCTGGGGTACCAGGATTCGAACCTAGATTACCTGATCCAGAGTCAGGCGTGCTGCCGTTGCACCATACCCCAAAAAGTATCAATCGAATCAATTAGATTTGATTATGACAAGTGAAAATTATATCTGATATTTCTAGCTTGTCAACCCAAATTGACGTTTGCGGGGGGCGATACAAAAAGTATTACGCATCCCCTGAAAAACTGATTAAAAAACTATAGCTCAATAAATGTTTCGGTGGTACTATATATGTTGGAGGGGAGTTGTATTTTTATGCCTGTATCCGAAAAGAAACGATATAAACGGAGACCGCGGTCCGTCAATGCCGACGAATTGAAGATAATACCGCTTGGCGGGATGGGGGAAATAGGTAAGAACATCACCGTTTTCCAGTACGGCGACGACATGATAGTCGTAGACTGTGGGTTGAAATTTCCGGAAGAAGATATGCTTGGCGTGGACTTTGTCATCCCCGACACTCATTATCTGTTAGAGAACAAAGATAAAATCAGAGCAATATTCATCACGCATGGACACGAGGACCATATAGGAGCACTGCCATTTGTGCTTCCGAGGCTTGACGTGCCTCTTTACTGTTCACGCCTGACGGCAGGTCTCATCGATAACAAAATGCTGGACGCGAATACTTCTTACGTTCCCTATTACAAGGAGATTTCGCCAGATGTCAAAGTCAAGGCAGGGTGCTTCACAGTAGAATTTATTCCAGTATGCCATTCTATCCCCGATTCGTTAGCGCTCGCGATCCACACGCCGCTGGGGACTATCGTTCACACGGGGGACTTTAAACTTGACCCGACGCCAATAGATGGAGTTTGTACAGATTTCAGCGCTTTCGCGGAACTTGGAAAAGCCGGGGTCCTGCTTATGATGTCCGACTCTACAAACATCGAACGCCCCGGCGTAACTCCGTCGGAGAAGACGGTTGGCCAAACGTTTGAAAGATTGTTTAGGCTCTATAAGGATAAACGGATAATAATAGCGACGTTCGCCAGCAACCTTCACAGGGCACAGCAGGTAATAAATACGGCCGGTCGTTTTAACCGCAAGGTAGTCCTGATAGGCCGCAGTATGATAGCAAACACGGATTTGGCCGAAAGCCTGAAATATATCGATATTCCAGAAAATATGATAATCACGCCACAGGAGGCGGAAAACCTGCCTTCCAACAGAGTCGTGGTGCTTACGACCGGAAGTCAGGGAGAGCCTTTCTCCGGGCTTGTTATGATGAGCCGCGGAACTCACAAGATGATAAAGCTTGGTAATAGGGATCTTGTAATAATCTCGGCTACGCCTATACCGGGGAATGAGAAGTTAGTCAGCCATACTGTCAACAGATTGTTCGCGTGCGGCTGTGAAGTCGTTTACGAGCGAGACGAGAAGATACATGTATCGGGGCACGCTTCGCGCGACGAACTTACGATGATGCTCAGCATGGTCAAACCGAAATTCTTTGTCCCGGTCCACGGCGAATACAGACACCTTGTGAGACACGCGCAGCTTGCGCGCGACATAGGAGTATCACAGAAAAATGTCTTTATATTGCAGAACGGAGACGTCCTAAAATTTAAGAATAAAAACAAAGCCGAGTTTGGCGAACGAGTTCAGGCAGGAGCCGTGCTTATAGACGGCGTCGCGCTTGGCGGGCTTGAAAGCAGCGTGCTGAGAGAGCGCAGAGAACTGTCCGAGAACGGACTTGTCGTGCTGTCGCTTACTGTGGATCAAACGTATCACCTTATCTCTCCAATACAGATAAAGACAAAGGGAAGCGTCTTTTCCGCGGAAGATACGGACGCGTTCCGCGAGCTTGAAAAAGCTGCAAAAAACGCATTGGCGCAATTTGCTAGGACGCCTGGAGCAAGAGAAGACGCCCTGCCTACGGAAATAAGAAGGAGAATTAGGGATGTTTTTGGTCGTTCATCGAAGAATTATCCGACAATTGTCCCGTTGATCACGAAAGTAGACTTCTAGCTCCACAAATGCTCATATAAGCAAAGGGAGAGATATCGTATGCCAGTTTCCTCGATCCTACAAATATTTGCCGGCGTGGGTATATTGATTTACGGCATTGTAGTAATGGGAGAATCACTGCAGATAATTGCGGGTGAAAAACTTAGAAAACTCATAGCTTCCCTTACGGGCACCCCGCTTAAAGGGTTGTTGGTAGGTACCGTAGTAACAGGCATACTGCAGAGCAGCGGCGCGACCACGGTTATGGTCGTAAGCTTTGTGGACGTTGGTTTTATGACGCTGACGCAAGCCATCGGCGTCATACTTGGGGCCAATATCGGCACCACGGTAACGGCCCAGCTCATCGCATTCAAAATCACGAATGTCGCTTATCTCTGCGCTCTTGGCGGAGCTGCTATATGCATCCTTTGCAAGAAAAAGCGCACAAGGCAGATCGGCGTATGTATGATGGGTTTTGGACTTTTGTTCATCGGCATGGAGATGATGTCTGGCCCTATGTCGTTTCTTAAAACAAGAACCGATATAATGGCTTCCTTCGCGCAGCATTCGATAATAGCGTTTATCGCTGGATTTGTAATTACAGTGCTTGTCCAATCGAGCTCGGCGACAGTGGGGCTTACAATGGCGGTCGCTGCTCAGGGGCTGATTACGCTCGATACGGCGATCATCATAATCCTTGGCGAGAACATCGGTTCTACTACGACCGCAGTACTCGCTTCACTTGGAGCTAAGAGGTCCGCCAAACAAGCCGCCGCCTCGCATGTCATCATAAAGATAATAGGCACAGTTTTTATCCTCTTGATCCTTCCGTTTTATTCTAGTTTCATCCAGACGACGTCGTCGGATATTGCCCGTCAGGTCGCTAACGCCCACACAATTTTCAACGTGATAATAGCTCTGTTGTTTCTTCCGTTTGTCTCTCAATACGCAAAATTTATCAAGAAAATAATTCCGAACGATGAGAGCGAGGAGCCGCTTGGGGCAATGTACTTGAACGAAACGCTTATCACGGCGTCAAGGGCCGCTGCTGTCGACGCCGTTAGAAAAGAAATGGTGCGTCTTGCTGGGATGACCAGAAAAATGATCGAGGACTGCCATAAGATATTTGAGGAGGACGACGGCAAACTTGTCGGCGAAGTCGACCGCCTTGAACATAACGTCAATGATATCACTCACGAAATAATCTATTACGCGACGGAAGTCGGCCAGACGGGGCTGTCCTCCGATCTGTCGCTGATGCTCAACTCATGTGTCAGCGGCGTCGGCGACGTCGAGCGTATTGGAGACCACGCTACAAACCTTGTGGAAATGTATCAATATATGCAGGATCATAACCTTAAGTTTTCTCCGAAGGCGCAGGAG
Organism: Synergistaceae bacterium; assembly: GCA_030539135.1. Taxonomy (GTDB): domain Bacteria; phylum Synergistota; class Synergistia; order Synergistales; family Synergistaceae; genus JAUNSQ01. Next base: position 3,578 of record JAUNSQ010000116.1, read on the forward strand.
GAATGCGGCGAGATGTTTGTTCTCGTTTTGTCCGCAATTGTACGCGCGATACAGGCGCTTGAGGATGAAAATATCGTGCTTGCGCAAGAGGTAGTTGACCTTGAGGAGCGCATCGACTATATGGAGAAGACGCTGCGCGCTCAGCACATCGCCAGGCTAAACGCCGGCGGCTGCACGCCGGGCAGCGGAGTCGTGTTTATAGATATTTTGAGCAACTTGGAACGAATCGGCGACCACGCGCATAACCTCGCTATGGTTGTCTTTGATATAGACAGGATGAAAAAGAACGATTAGGTATATTTACGTTATGGAGAATATTTTTTAAGGGGAAATAAAGATGTCTCTGACTTCAGTGTTACAAATTTTTGCCGGCATAGGCCTTCTTGTATATGGAATCATCATCATGGGCGAGGCTCTGCAGGCTATTGCCGGAGACAGGCTTAGGAAATTGATAGGCTCGCTCACCAGCACGCCATTCAAAGGCCTGCTTGTCGGAACTGTCGTGACCGGCATACTGCAAAGCAGCAGCGCGACAACGGTTATGGTCGTCAGCTTTGTCGACGCTGGGTTTATGACGCTGATTCAGGCAGTAGGCGTAATTCTGGGGGCCAATATCGGAACGACGGTTACCGGCCAGCTGATAGCCTTTAAAATCGACGACGTCGCGTACGTATGCGCAATAGTTGGCGCCGCGATGTGCATACTATGCCAGAAGAAGAGAAACAAAAACATAGGCATTGGGCTTGTCGGATTTGGACTTCTGTTCATCGGTATGGGAATGATGGCGGAGCCGCTGGCATTCCTTAAGACGCGCCCCGACTTGATAACAGTGTTTGGCAAACATACGATGCTGGCCTTTTTGTCAGGGCTTGCTATCACGCTCCTTGTACAGTCCAGTTCGGCGACGGTCGGTCTTACTATGGCCGTGGCGGCGCAGGGGGTTATTCCGCTTGAGACAGCAATAGCTATAATTTTCGGCGATAACATAGGCACGACGATCACGGCGGTCCTTGCCTCGTTGGGAGCGAACCGTTCCGCTAAACAGGCGGCGCTCGCGCATGTAATGATAAAAGTCATCGGCACGATCGTTTTGCTTTGTTTCCTGCCTTACTACACGGAATTGATACTCATGACGTCAAATGATATCTCAAGGCAGGTGGCTAACGCTCATTCCATCTTTAGCCTCGTGCTCGCGTTGATGTTCCTGCCGTTTGTTAAGCCTTATGTAAAATTCATCAAGAAAATACTTCCGGACGATGGGACGGAAGAGGACTTTGAATCGCAATATCTTAACAAGGCTCTCATCTCCGTCTCTCCAGCGGCTTCGGTCGACGCGGTTCGCAAGGAACTCGTCAGGCTTGGTGAATTGTCATTAAGAATGATCACGCTTTGCAAGCCCGCGCTGACTGTCGACGACGACAAGGCCAATGACAAACGTGTCAGCGAAGTCTTGAAGCTGGAGGCTAACCTCGACGAATTGACGCACAATGTGGTCAGCTACGCGACA
>JAUNSQ010000117.1 GCA_030539135.1 Synergistaceae bacterium
CTGTAGGGAGAGCGCTTGAGCTGTCGGGCGTCGCTTGCCTTGCGGATCGCCAGCTCAGCAGCCTAAGCGGAGGCGAACGGCAGAGGTCGCTCATAGCCGCGGCTATAGCTCAGGGCACGGATATACTTTTCCTTGACGAGCCGACCAGCTTCCTCGATTACAGACATCAGGTAGAAACGCTGGAGCTCATCGAAATGATCAACAGAGAAGAAAAAATGACGATACTCCTCGTCACCCACGATATAAATCTGGCAATACATTCCGCGTCGACGGTCGTCGCAATGAAGGATGGAAGACTCGTATGGCACGGAAAGCGCGATGAGCTGGCGGAGAAAAATTTGCTGAGAGATATATTTGAAACGGACTTTGAGATCTTCGCCGCGGAGGGCCGCGCGATGCTCTACGTCGCGCCGAGGGGGCTGATGCTGTGAGACGTATCGCTCTTCCCCTGCTTTTTGTGTTTTCATTGGCGACGCTGGCGATAGCTCCGTTTGTTGGGATAATCAACATTCCATTCGGCGCGCTCTTTGGCGACGCGGCGGACGGTCTCTCGCGGATATTATGGGAGCTGCGTATCCCGCGCGTGCTGCTTGGCTGGATCACCGGTTCGACACTGGCGATATGTGGGCTGATATTTCAAGCTCTATTTAGAAATCCACTGGCCTCCCCGGATATGTTGGGCGTATCCACCGGGGCCGCGTTCGGCGCGGTGCTTTACATACGGCTTGGATTGGCGTTCTCTATCCTCGGGATATCAGGGCTCTCGCTGTCGGCGTTCCTTGGCGCTCTGCTCGCGACTTTCGCCATATATCTCGTCGACACGCTCAAACGCGGCGGGGTCTCCGAGGGGACGCTGCTGCTTGCTGGGATTGCCATAAGTTTCCTCTTTGGCAGCGTAAATATGATAATCCAATATTCGGGTGGCTACACCGACACGTTCAGGATGATGCGCTGGTCTATGGGCGGCATCCAGACGGTGGGGTTTTCGTCTGTTTACGCGACGCTCCCAGCCCTCATCATAATTATTTTATTGGCTGTCGTCACGTCGCATGAGCTGAACTTGTTTGTCTGTGGCGAGGAGATAGCTGCCAGCCGTGGCGTATCTGTCGCGGCGCTTAGACGAATACTCTTCATCGCGGTGTCGGTAGCTGTTGGCGTCAACGTCTCGGCGTGCGGCCCAATAGGCTTCGTTGGGCTGATGGCTCCGCATATATGCAGGAAGTTGGTCGGTACGGAGCATCGGCGTCTGGCGATAGCTTCGCTCTTTTTCGGCGGCGCGTTCCTCGTGATATGCGACACCGCCGCTAGGATACTGTGGGCTCCCGCGGAAGTCCCTGTCGGGGTGCTGACATCGTGCGCGGGTTCGATCTTCTTCCTGGGGCTTTTGTTCAAAAAGAAAGATTAAAAATTTATGATAAATAGACGAGGTGTTTTGTATGCTTGAGTATATGAGATTGGGCGGCAGCATAATGTGGGTCATAGCGTCGCTGTCCGTCCTTGCACTGTCGGTGATCATAGAGCGGCTGGTGTTTTATCACAGGGCTTCGACCGACCCGGAAGCGCTAGAGACCGCTTTCGGCAAGGCTGTCGCCTCCAAGGATATAGACGAGTGCCGCAGTATCGTCCGTTCTTCAAACAGCTCCATGCACAGGCTGTTCGCTGTTGCCTTCGCGCACTGGGGTATAGCGCGCGAGGATATGAAGCTGCTCGTCGAACAGCAGGTGCGTCGGGAGATATACCGCTGGGAGAGAAATCTGTATATCCTGGAGCTCGTCGGCAAGCTTGCGCCGTTGCTTGGACTTCTTGGAACGGTGCTTGGCATGGTCGAGATGTTCCAGTCCCTGCATGTCGGCGGGCAGATAAGCGCGGCGTCCGTCACCGGCGGGATTTGGAAGGCTCTCTTCACGACTGTCGCCGGCCTGACGGTCGGCATCCCGACGATATTTATCCACGGGCTTCTCGTGTCGCGCATCGACAACGAAGAAGAAACGCTGAACCGCGGAGCCGATTTCCTGATACGCGAGCACTTCGCCAACCCGGCTAAAAATGAGACGAAGTAGACAGCGCAGAACGGTAGATATGGACATAACGTCGCTGATAGACGTCATGTTCATGCTTATAATATTCTTTGTCCTCACGGCCTCCTTCGTGCAGGGCAAGCTCGATGTGGAACTCCCCTCCGGCAAGGGCGTATCCGCCGGGGCCAAAGGCGCCGTGACTGTCGCCGTGGAGAAGAACGGCGCGATATCTTGGGCGGGCAAAGCCGTCTCAAAAGAGGAACTCGCGGAACTTGCCAAGGGAATTGGCGCGCGTGAAGTCCTCGTCGCGGGAGACAGAGGCGCGCCGTATGGCATGGTCGCCGAAGTCCTCTCTATACTGCGCGGAGCCGGAGTCACGTCCGCTGGGCTCCTCATGCAGAGCGGAGAATAAATGACGCACAGGGACGAGAGGCGCGTATGGGTCTTCGCGTTTGCGGCGAGCGTTATCTTTCACGCGGCGCTGCTGCTCGTCATGCCCTCCTTCTCACGCAGTCATCAGCCGCCGATAATGACGGTGCGCCTCACGACTGCGCCGGTTGTCGGCGACGCGGCCCCCGGCCCGATATCGCCGGCGAAGGACACGGCTCCCGCCGCGCCTAAGAAGGCCGTGTCGGTGAAGAAAGAAAAACCCCAGTCCAAAATAAATAAGACGCGCAAGATAGCTGAGAGCGCAAAGGCGACGGAGATATCCTCCGTTCCGTCAGACGCTCCTGTCGAAGCATCGGACAACGGCGGTTCCGCGAACGGAGCCGCGGGAGGAGTCCAAGATGGAGCCGGGATCGGTTCTGTCAGCGGGACTGGAGGCGGCGGAGGTGGAGGGCTCGTTGACGTAGGCACGCTGCGCATCACGAAGAAAGTCATCCCCGATTACCCGGCCTTCTCGCGCAAACGCCGCGAAGAGGGAACGGTCAAGATAATCATAACAATCGATAACGGCGCGGTGAGCCATGCCGAGATAGAACGTTCATGCGGGCACGAACGTCTCGACGCGAGCGCGATGCGGGCCGTGAAGCGGTGGCGTTTCGACTACAGCGGGACCATTCGCGCGCGCGTGCCGATGACCTTTAGGCTGGAGAATTAAAACATCAGAACGATGGGCGGCGAACATAGAATAAAATTCCCAAACATTCGCATGAGCGGCACGTCGTGGGTCGTCCCGAGGACGCTTGCCGAAAATCTGCGATACCTTTCGCGCGAAGTTAACGACATGGAGATAGTGCTCTTCGATACGCCGCAAGGCTCCAACATTCCGACGAAAGACGAGGTCCTTGAGCTGCGTGGCCTATGCGGAGAACTCGGCATGACGTGCAACGTACATTTCCCATTCGGTGTCTGCGGCCCGGAGGACGAGGCCGAAATCATGAGGTATGACGACTCCTGCATGAGGATGATAGAGCTGTTTGAGCCGCTGGAGCCCTCCGCGTGGGTGCTGCACATTGACGGCAATGTTCGCAGGACAGGGACGCCGAGCGACAATATCGACAAGTGGCGGGAGAACGCCCGCAAATCACTGGCGCGTATTGGCTCAAGTGTCCCTGATAAAAAGAAAATTTGTGCGGAGACATTGGACTATGACTTCGACTATGTCTTCGACATCGTGAAAGAGGCTGGGCTCTCCGTCTGCTTGGACATCGGCCACCTCATCATCGGGGGCTATCCCGTCCGCGAACGTATAGAAAAATACCTGCCCGACGCTGGGGTCGTCCATATCCATGGCGTCCGCCCCGATGGCACTGACCATGTAGATATGTCGTATTTTGACCCCGCGTTGTTCCGCAGAATTGTATCTCTCTGCGCGGACGGGCGCGAAAGAATAATGTCGATAGAAGTCTTCGAGGAGGATTACGACAAGTCCATAGCCGCGATTAAGGGCTTTTCAATTTAAAATTATTTTTGCTTGACAGAAAGAACAAATCCTATATACTCAAACCACGGACGAAATTGTTCGAGATTTAATACAACTAAATACAGTATGGATATTCAGTCAGGGAATCCGGTTAAAATCCGGAGCAGCCCCGCTACTGTGACCAAGACGAAATTGCGGATGCCACTGTCAGAGTTTCAACACTTAGATGGGAAGGCGCAACGTAGGATGAATGGGAGCCAGGAGACCTGCCAAATATCTTTTTGTTGGATATCGCGAGGGCGAAAAACGGCAGGCTGACATTTATGTAACGCATAACATGATGTGTAGCTTACGCGCAGGAACTCTCAGATATTATGAGGGTTCCTGTTTTTTTACCCTTAGAGGGGGCGTTGACAGGAGTACGACAAGCGTTGATTGAATTATTATTAAAACTTATGACAAAGGATGTGGGGATATGTTTTCAGCAAAGAAATTAGCGGTGGCCTTTATAGCGGTACTCTTTATAGTATTCGCGCAGTCGGCTTTCGCGGCCGACGAAACAGCCGTGAGCAAGGACAATGTCAAGGAACTCGCGAAGACGGAGGTAACCGGGTCGCGTCTCGCGGAGGAAGTTTCCGACGTTCCAGTCCCGGCGTATGTCGTCACGCGTGAAGATATTGAAAAGAGCGGAGCTCGCAGTGTTCAGGATGTTCTTGAGAGAGTGCCGGGCGTCACAGGGCTTCTTGGCAGCGCTTCTATGGCGCAGGACAAGGGTATAACGGTCCGCGGACTCAACACGGAAGTGCTTCTGCTCGTAGATGGCGTACCGTTCATGGGGGCTAACCACGGAGTCGGGGCGGATCTGGGATCTCCGTTTGATCTTCGCGCCGTGCCTCTCGAATCGGTCGAGAGAATCGAAGTCGTCAAGGGGGCGAGTTCGGCCATCTATGGCTCGAACGCGGCGGGCGGCGTTATAAACGTCATCACGCGCAAGGGAGCGGATAAGTCCTCCGGCTCGATAAAGGTCGACGGCGTAGATTTGCGCGACGTGACGCAGCTAAGT
>JAUNSQ010000118.1:0-584 GCA_030539135.1 Synergistaceae bacterium
CTAAAATAATAAAATATCAACAGGGGGTTTTTGAAGTGAAAATTTTTAAGAACGGCACCGTAGTAACAGGAGACGGTAAGACAGTTTTGGAGAAGGCCAACGTGATCGAAGTCGAAGGTCTTGTCGCTGACGTAAATCTCCATTATGACGAGAGCATCGAAGCCTACGCCGAAGAAGTAGTGGACTGCACGGGCAAATGCGTGCTGCCTGGCATGATCAACCACCATCAGCACGGCGTAACATTTGGCCCGATGTTCGCGAGCGGCTGCGTCAACTACGGCCGCGACGTTATCATGGATCACCTCGACCGCAGTTTGCTTCAAGGACACACGACAGTCCTCAACGTCGATGGATTTGTTACGATGGACGAAGTCGAAGAGACGCAGAAGTGCCACCCGATCCGTATCAAGACAGCGACGACCCACGCGCCTATCAACTATCACGCCGGCGAACTCTGCGACGGCAAGGGCTTCCTTCCGAAACATCAGGAGATGACGGTCGGAAAGATGCTCGCCGACGGCGCGGTATGCATCGGCGAAGTGGGCGGCGGGCATACGCTTGGCGGCGGCGGTCAGGACTACCTC
>JAUNSQ010000118.1:594-4916 GCA_030539135.1 Synergistaceae bacterium
TCTATATTCCGCGCGCGGTAAAGGAATGCAAGGGCAAGGATATCGACTACCTCCAGGCAAGAGCGATGAAGCTCTCAGTCCTTGGCCGTTACATCGAAAAGTCATATTACGACCGCGACAGAGTCGCGCAGGCTCTTAAAGACGCAAAGCTCGACAGCTTCCTTACGCCGGAAGAGACAAGAGACATCGTCTACAAGACGACGCTGGCGTCAGTCAACGTAGCTCTCGACGGATACAGAGAAGCCGCCGACCTCGCGAAGAAATACAACGTGCCTCTCATGTGCCACAACGCTCCTACATCAAAGTACATCGTACACGAGATAGCCAAACTCGAACTTCCGACATTCATCTGCTGCCACTCGAACTACCTCTTCACGACAGACGAATGCGTCGAAAACGGACGTTACCTCAAGCAGTTCCCGGGCGTTGTCCTCGACGCGGCCGTACACGATCCTTGGGGAGCGAAACACCTCGTCGCTACGCCGGACAACCTCCGCGCTTTCTATGAGAACGACCTCATCGACATAATCTCGACGGACTTCGCGGCTGGACACAGCGATTCGATGCTCGAAGCCATGGACCACGCGGTCAACGAATGGAAAGCAGTCAGCCTCGCCAAAGCGGTAGCGCAGGGCACGACAAATGTAACGAAAGTCCTTCCCCTTATCGCCCCGAACCTCGGCGAGCTCAAGAAGGGATACACGGCAGATATCGTCGTAGCAGAATATCCGCATATAAAGAACGTCGAGCGCGTATACATCGGCGGCAAACTCGCAGCGAAAGACGGGAAAGTTATTCGTTAGTAAATCTGTCGCCTCCTAAATGAATTGAGACAGATTAACAAATATACAACACTGAAAGGATAGATTTAGAAATGAAAGTCAAGAAGGTTCTCTGTTCCAAGGCTCTGACAGGTTTCTATATGGACGACAAAGAAGCCATCAAAGCCGGCGCAAAATCAGACGGATTTGTTTACAAAGGCAAGCCGATTACACCAGGCTTTAAGTCAATAAGACAGCCCGGCGTCGCGGTCTCCGTAATGTTTGTCCTCGAAGACGGACACGTCGTTTACGGCGACTGCGCTGTCGCTCAGTACGCAGCGAGCTGTGGCCGTGAAGTTCCCAACACCGAAGAATCACTTATCAAGATGATCGAAAAGTATGTCTATCCGTACTTTGAAGGAATGGACATCAAAGAATTCAAATCGACCGCCGAGAAATTCGACCGCTATGAGTTCGACGGCGAACGCCTCCCCGCTTCCATCCGCTACGGCGTAACGCAGGCAATACTCGAAGCGGTCGCTTATGAGCAGAAGGTAACGATGTGTGAAGTCATCCTCAAGGAATACAACCTCCCTGTCGACCTTACGCCTGTCCGTATCAACGCCCAGTCCGGCGACGAGCGTTACACGAACGTCGATAAGATGATCCTTAAAAAAGTCGGCATGATGCCTCACGGACTTATCAACAACGTCGAAGAGAAACTTGGAAAAGACGGACAGATATTCCTCGACTGGGTCAAATGGGTCACGAAGCGTATCACTGAGATCGGCGAACCCGATTACAAGCCCGTCATGCGCTACGACGTTTACGGCTGCATGGGCAAAGCCTTCGACAACGACCTCGACAAAGTCGGCGAATACCTCATCAAAGTTGCCGCCGCCTGCGAGCCCTATGAAGTCTTCGTCGAAATGCCGATAGATATGAAGTCAAACGACGAACAGCTCAAGGCCATGAAATATCTCCGCAAGTACCTTGACGACCGTAACTGCAGGCTCAAACTCATCGTTGACGAATATGCCAACACATACGAAGAGATCGTACAGTGGGTCGACGCGAAGGGCGCCGACATGGTCCAGGTCAAGACCATCGACCTTGGCGGCATCAACAACATCGTCGAAGCCGACCTCTACTGCAAAGCCCACGGCGTCCTCGCCTATCAGGGCGGAACCTGCAACCAGACGGATAAAGCGGCGCTTGTCTGCGCTAACCTCGCCGTCGCCACAAAGCCGTTCGCAATGGCCGGTACGCCTGGAATGGGCGTCGACGAAGGCGTCATGATCGTTAGCAACGAGCAGGACAGACTTCTTGCAATACTCAAGGCAAAACAGGAAGGTACGATCTAAATAAGTAAAACCAAGTTGCACTTCTCCGGCAGCGCCGATATTCTTGAAAAGACGTTGCCGGAGTGCAGCATTTTGCGTACTTCTTATATAAGGAGTGAAACAGAATGATAAAGGTAGACAGCAGCAAATGTGTGGGATGCAAATCATGCGAACAGGTATGTCCGTCGGCGGCAATAAAGGTCATAGACAAGAAAGCGGTCGTAAATGATAACTGCGTCCATTGTGTGACATGCGTCAAATACTGCAAGCTCGGAGCCATATCCGAAGATGCAGTAGCAGAAAATACCTTCCTCTGCCGCAACTGCGGCGTTAAATGCCGTATTCCCGAAGGCAAGCAGGGCGCCTGCAAACGCTTCAAGAACGATGGCGGGAAACTTGTTCTTGTACGTCCTCTTCAGATACCAACCAACACAAAATTAGATCCAGAGAAAATAGCGACGGCCAGACCGATAGTATCGGCTGTCGGCGCAGGGGCTGCGTATCCCGATTACAAGCCGGCCCCCTACATCGTAACAGAGAAGCGCGACGACTTTGACGTTGTAACGGTCGTTACGGAAGCTCCTGTATCTTACAGCTCAATGATGGTGAAGATCGACACCAACGCCCACATCGGAGACGAAGGCGCTCTCGTCCGCCGCGAAGGCAGGGTCGTAGGCATCGTGACGACGGAGCAGTACGGTTCGCATATCCTTATCCTTGGCGGAGTCAATAAAGTCAAGGGGCCGGACGGCATGTACGTCGTAAAGACGATGGCTGAGCTTGGCAACAAGCAGAAAGTAACGCTGACGATAGATAATGGGAGCAAGCTCGAACTTCAGGTCGGAGAACATCCAGTTATCGACGGTGCGGTCGATGACAAGATGCGCGTCGGATGCGGCGGCGCATGCTGTGGACTCTTTGCCCGTTCGCTTGCTCCACTTATCGACGAAGCAATCATCCTTGACCACCATATAACTGGGCTCTTTACACAGCATCCAGCCGGAGCCGAACAGAAACCATACAGCGGCATCACGCCTGTCGGTCGGCTGGCCACGGCGGGACGCTATTTCTTCGAGCACGGCGACGGATGGGGCGGAACGAACATCAAAGACCCGATCGAGGCTATTAAGAGCATCGATATGAACATAGCCAAGCCGGGGATGAAGGTGCTTGTCGCCGAAACTACATGGCGCAAGATAGCCCTTTTTGAAATCACGAAGGACGGCAAGGCCGTATCCATTCCTATCCCAGCGGAGCTGGAAGAATTCCGCAAGATGGCCGCAGGTTGCTGTGAAGACAGCCGCGTATCCGCAATGTACTACGCTGGAGTCGGCGGAAGCGCCCGCGCTGGCGTAACGGTCGACCCGATACAGATCACAAAGGCCGTACACAGCGGAATAGCTACGCTCTCTATAGCCGGAGCCCCGACATACGTCATGCCCGGCGGCGGCATCACGTTCCTCGCCGACGTCGAGAAGATGATAGACCATCCGTTCAACTACACGGCTTCACCGGCAGTCCTTGCTCCAATCGAATACACCATGACCGTGGACAACTATAAGAAGATCAAAGGGCATGTCCACGCGATGAGGACGAAGGAAGACGTACTCGCGGAAGGCAGATACGAATACACAGAGCTCAAGGATTAACGCGTTTCGGTTTTTATGTGCGAGAGCACATTTTTGCAGCAGAAGTACAAATTCTATAACATGCTTCACATCCTAGAAGGAGGAACAATGAACATGAAGAAATTTGTAGTAGCGTTTTCCATCCTAGCAATTTGTGCAACAATGTTTGTCGCCACGACGCCTGCCGTAGCGGCGCAGAAGTACGACCTTGCCATCTGCGGCGGCTCGATTGGCGGAGCTTGGGCGGCTATCGGAGAAGGCGTTGGAGAAGTTATCAGACGCAGCTATCCCGGATCGAACACAGCTTATGAAGTCGGCCAGGAAGCAGCTAACCTCGCGCTCGTTTCACGTGGCAAGATCCATCTCGGCATAGCCCACGCGCAGCTTATCAAGTTGGCCACAGAGGGAAAAGGCCCGTTCAAGAACAAGATGGGCAACCTCCGCGCGCTTTGCGTACTTTATAAAGGCGCAGTCGAGCACTTCATCATCAGATCAGACACGGGTATGAACTCTTTCGCCGATATCAAAGACAAAAAGTTCCCACTCAAAGCATACTTCAACACGAAAGATTCCTTCATGGATCTCGTCGG
>JAUNSQ010000119.1 GCA_030539135.1 Synergistaceae bacterium
TAGCGCGTCTACCAGTTCCGCCACCCTGACACGTCGAAAGTTGACTCAAGGAATTTTATCAGCATCTTCGGCGTTTGGCAAGTCAGCGAGCCCGTATCCGTCATTATTTATCCGGTTGGCGTATAATTTACTTGGGGGGGCGTTGCTGATGACAGAAAATCTTGTCTTTGTCGGCTATATTACCTCGCCGCTCTCAGTAAATTTTTTCTTTATCGTTAAATTATTTCTGCCGTTACGGTATTCATACTTTATATCGTCCATAATCTTCTTTACGATATATATTCCGAGTCCGCCTATTTCTCTCTCCTCTGCGTCCAAATCAATGGACGGGTCTTTGTTTTGCAGCGGGTCATACGGCGCTCCGTCGTCGGAGAAAGATACGACCGCCGTCATATCTTTAACGCCACAGCTCAATATCGCGCCGCTCGCTCCGCTGTAGTTTGCAATATTCGCAAATATCTCGTCTACAGCGATGTCTATCTCGGTAATCGTCTGCGCCGGGCAGCCAAGCTCGGAGAGCGCGCCTTCGACAAATGACATCACCGCGCCGTGGCTTTCCAGAGACGCAGACGTTTTGAACTCCTTCATAGGGTGGTTCAGCGGACGCATGGCGAGGAGCGTAACATCGTCAAACTGCGGTTCACCCTTCGTGAAGAGTTTTAAATCGTCAAGGACATGTTCCGTAAGCGCTTTAGGCATTCTGTCGGAGCAGCCGTTGAGCACATCCTTCAAACGCTCGTCGCCATAGGCGTTCTCGTCTCCATCTATCGCCTCTGTCACTCCGTCTGTATAGAGGAATATCGCGTCGCCAAGGTCAAGTTTAGTCTCAAACTCTTTATATTTCATCCCATCCATCCCCGCGAGCACAAGGCCAGAAGTCCCTGACAGGTATTCGAACGATCCGTCGGCGCGCCCAAGCAGCGGCAGATTGTGCCCCGCGTTGGCAAACCTCAGAGTGCCGGTGCTTATCTCAAATATCCCAAGCCACACCGTTACGAACATCTCTGTATCATTGTTCTCACAGAGTCGGTTATTGGCCTCCTCCAGTATCGCGGCGGGAGAGTGTTCCGTCTCGGCTATGCTGTTTATGAGCGTCTTGCACTTCATCATAAAGAGCGCCGCAGGTATTCCCTTTCCGGACACATCAGCCACGACAAATACAAGGTGGTCGTCGTCGGCAAAGAAGAAATCATAGAAATCTCCGCCGACCTCTTTTGCCGTGAACATCTCGGCATTCAGTTCAAAATCGCAGCCGTTGCGGGCAAATCTATCCGCCTCAGGAAGCGCCGAATGCTGTATGTTCTTCGCCACTTGGAGCTCGGCGTCGATGCGCCCCTTAGCCTCGGCTATGGCCTGTTTAAGCGCCTTGACCATAGAATTTATACCGCAGGAGAGTGAGACAAATTCCTTGTTGGTCATGACTTGAACAAGTTCGTCAAGGTCTCCGCCTGTGATCCTGTCGAGCGAGGCGTTTATATCATCGATACCCTTTATTACAACATTCTGAACGAGTTTAGAGATGAGGAAGAATATACACACGAAGATAAACAACAGGCATAAAGTAAACGTCATCATCTGCGTGTGGCGTCCCGCATATATCTCATCATTAGAGACATAGCCGACTATCAGAAAATCATTGGACTTTTCGGCGCAGCATTTGTATTTTTTGGCATCCATCACCGCGTCAAAAAGTTTTCCAGAGGAGAGTTCTTCATCTGTGATGCCCAATTCAAATGGATTTCTGCCCACGTAAACCGGGGGCTCGCTGGCGGTCACTATCCCGCCCTTAATGAGAAGGATGCCTCCGCTGCGGCCTATACGAAATTTAACAACCGTGTTGGATATATCCGCCATATCGATAGCTCTGTGCAGCCGCGTGGGTTTGTAACTGATTTGGACAAAACCGGGCGCGTCTTTGCGCGCGACCCCGGCGTACTGCATCTCCACGCTGCTGTCGAAACCTATCGGGACAGGATCCTGCACTATCTCTTTATCAGGGTCGCTGAGCAGTTCAAGAAACTCCGCGGACTGTTTTGCCCCGCCCATATCATAACTGATATATTCCTTGACCGTAGAACAGACGATCATGCCGCGTCCGTTGATGACGTCAAGCTCGTCTACGTTCAGCACCTTCAACAGTCGGAGAAGTTCGTTCCTGTCCGTGGAAGCCTTTGGATTATCGCGCACTATCTCGGCGAAACTGCGCGCCTTCGCTATCGCGTCAACGCGATTTTCAAGCTTGATTCGCTCAAGATTCCCCGAGCTGCGGGCAACTTCTGTTTTGGCGTCGCTTATACGGAGCCTTATCAGCTCTGCGGCGGCGTATTCAGCCTGCTTGGTCTGGAGGAAGAACGTCGCTCCCCATGTGACCGCGTAAGCTGCCAATACAAACAGGAAAAGCCATTTCTGAAAGATGCTCTTCATGTTACGCGTGTTTTACATCAGATTATGTTCAATATGCTGCTGAAGCCTGTGAGGTCAAATACGTTTTTAACAACGGAATTGACGTTCGCGACGGTAAGTCTTCCCCCAGCCGCTTTGAGCTTCTTATGGGCGCTGAGTATAACTCTAAGCCCAGCTGACGAAAGATATTCGAGCTTCGCAAAATCAAACGCGACGTCTTTTGTCTCAGCTATTATCGGGACAAGCGCTTCTTCGAGCTGCGGCGAAGTGACCGTGTCCAGCCTGCCCTCAAACTTGATTGTGACTTTGCCTCCGTCATTGGTCGTCGTAAAGTTCATAAAAAACGCCTCCTGTCTGAAATATTTCACTATATTTTACACTAAATTGCATCACATTGTCTTATGAATCATTGAGACAAAGCCCGTAATAGAACAACACCCGACCTCTCATCATTTTGATATGCAATAAATCATCTCTCGTTCGATGTTGCCCTCTTACTACGGGGTCATCGTTCATTTTAGAACAATTCAAAACTACGGGATATAGCGCGTCAAGCAACAGTATACAATTCTGTTATTTTAATTTATATTGATAAATTAAAATAAGACAGATATAATAGCAACAGTATTTTAAGATACACAGAAGGGTCGGAAGATAATGAATAATCGATCTGGCAGGTTAAAAATCAATCTGTCCGGCAAAGCGGCATACGAGTCGTTTCTGCCTAATCCGCTGCCCCCGCAACCTCCAATCGAACTAAGCGGCGATATTATCGGAGTTTTGGTGAAAGGACGCTCACAGCTTGCCACACTGGAAAGCATAGCCACGCACATTCCTAATGTTGACCTGTTCGTGTCCATGTATGTGAGAAAGGAAGCTCTCATGTCCTCGCAAATCGAAGGTACACAAGCCACTTTAGAGGACATACTTGACCCGATGGCGGAGGCAAATACGAACCTCGACGTCGCCAATGTCGTGAATTATATCAAGGCTACAGAATATGCTGTCAGCAGGCTCAGGGAACTGCCTTTGTGCAATAGGCTGATAAAAGAGACACATGCCGTCCTTATGAAAAATGTACGCGGAAATGATAAATGTCCGGGCGAGTTCCGTCATTCGCAGAACTGGATAGGGGGACAGGGATGCGCGCTAAAAGACGCAAGATATATACCGCCCTCGCCTGAGGATATGCTGGAGGCGATGTCGGATCTAGAAAAGTATATAAACACCGCCGATGAAATTGACCCGCTCATCAAAGCGGCGCTGATTCATTACCAATTTGAGACCATACATCCTTTTCTAGACGGGAATGGACGCGTTGGAAGGTTGCTTATCACGCTGTATCTTATGGAGAAAAAAATACTTACGACACCCGCGTTGTATATCTCCTATTTCCTGAAAAGAAATCGTGTCGAATATTATGACAGGATGACGGAGGTGCACGATAAGGGAAACTTTGAGCAATGGATATATTTTTTCCTGCGGGCGCTTTTTGAATCAGCGGAGGACGCAACTGAGACCATCGATGAATTGATTTCCCTCCACGACTCGAATATCGAGCTAATAAACAAAATGGGGAGAGCCTCTAAGAGCGCGCTGCAAGTTTTCAACTATTTGGAGACAAGTCCAATTATCGATATAAAAAAGACGGCTGACATCCTAGGGGCGGCTTTTGCCACGGTATCCAGCGCGGTAAATCGTTTGATAGACGCCGGCATACTTATACAAACAGATAATTCAAGCAGAAATCGCACATTCGCGTATAAAGCATATTTAAATATCCTGAGAAAAGGAACATGATTGACCGACAAGAGACACACACTATCGTACTTCACAAAAATGCCCTGCATAAAAAACATATGCAGGGCATTAAAATTTATGGTGTCAAGGAGGGGAATTGAACCCCTATGAGCGTTAGCCCACTAGATCCTGAATCTAGCGCGTCTACCAGTTCCGCCACCCTGACGTTCAAACTTAATATACTTTTACTGCGCCTGTGTCTCAGTCGTCTTTATCGAGAGTTCTTCAAGCTGCTTATTGTCCACAACATCCGGAGCCTCCGTCATCGGGCATTGGGCCTTTTGGTTCTTAGGGAACGCCATCACGTCGCGGATGGATTTGCTTCCTGTCATAAGCATCACCAGCCTGTCCATGCCTATGGCGAGTCCGCCGTGCGGCGGCGTGCCGTAGCTGAGACCTTCAAGGAAATAGCCGAAGCGTTCCTTGGCTTGTTCCGGCGTGAAGTTCAAGGCTTGGAATGCCTTTGTCTGCATCTCAGGGTCGTGTATCCTTATCGAGCCGCCGCCGAGTTCAGTGCCGTTCAGCACTACGTCATACGCACGGGAGCGGACCTTGCCCGGCTCGCTGAGCAGATATTCCATATCTTCGTACATCGGAGCCGTGAACGGGTGGTGGACGGCCGTGTAGCGCCCCTCTTCCTCGTCCCATTCAAAGAGCGGGAATTCCGTGACCCACATAAATTTG
>JAUNSQ010000120.1:0-211 GCA_030539135.1 Synergistaceae bacterium
GACGGCTTGGACAGGCATTGGATGTCCTCGACTGTCGGCGGAGAGATGGTCGTAAAAAGAAATGGATATCTGGTAGAGGTAAACGCGCTCTGGTATAACGCGCTGAAGACCGTTGAAACGTACACGCAGGACGGCGAGCTGAAGGCGAAGTATTCGGCTGCCGCGGACCTCTGTGCAAGATCGTTCAACGATATATTCTGGAGCGACGAAA
>JAUNSQ010000120.1:221-4864 GCA_030539135.1 Synergistaceae bacterium
CCGGCCGTTCCTGTCGATAAATCGATACGTCCTAACCAAATCCTGGCTGTCTCGCTTCCATATTCGCCTCTCGCGGATGATAGAGCCAGAGCGGTATTGAAACTTTGCTGGAACGAACTTTATACCACCTACGGGCTTAGAACGCTCAACCCCAGAAACGATAGATTTAAGGGGCGCTCTGAGGGCCGCGTCGACCAAAAACAAAAAGCGCGCTTGCGCGGCATGGCTTGGACATGGCTGCTTGGGCAGTTTATTACGGCATATCTAAAATATAATCCCGCGCACAAAGAGATAGGCTGGATATTTATGAGGCCGTTCCATTCGCATGTCAGGCACAGCTGCCTTGGCGGGATTTCAGAGTATTTCGACGGCATAATGCCGTACAGGCCGTATGGCGACGTACTCAGCGCCACCGCGCTTGGAGAGATACTGCGTGTCTTGTATGAAAATTTAGATAAATAAAAGCGAGGTTGACTTTCCCTCTAACTAAGGGCACAATCAATTGGGAAGGTATATTATCAATATACCTTCCCAATATCTAACTGTATGCAATAGTAATAACGAACAAAATATATTGAGGAGGCAATTTTTATGGCAAAGTATAAGGTTGCAATCAACGGTTTTGGACGTATCGGACGTCTTTCGCTTCGTTCTTTCTTTACGAATGGAAAAGACAATCTATTTGATGTTGTGGCAGTTAACGACTTAACTCCTCCTGAATCACTTGAATATCTTTTCAAGTATGATTCGACGTTTCGCCGTTTCCCGGGCGAAGTCTCACTCGATGGGGACTCTCTCGTCATCAATGGCAAGAAGATCAAGACGGTCGCAGAGCCTGATCCCGCAAAACTTCCATGGAAAGAACTTGGCGTCGATCTCGTTATAGAGTCGACAGGCCGCTTCACAGAAGCTGAAAAAGCCAAGGCGCATATCCAGGTCGGCGCGAAGAAGGTCATTATCTCCGCCCCCGCGAAAAATCAGGACGCTACGATAGTGATGGGCGTCAATGAAGATATCTATGACCCGCAGAAGCATAACATCATTTCAAACGCATCATGCACGACAAACTGCCTCGCTCCCGTGTGCAAAGTCCTTCAGGATAAGTTTGGGATCGTCGAGGGTCTTATGAACACTATCCACGCATATACGAACGATCAGGTCACGCTTGACTTCCCGAAGAAGAACTTGTCGCGCGGACGCGCAGCGGCTCTTTCAATAATCCCGACGACAACAGGCGCGGCCAAAGCTATCTCAGAAGTAATGCCGGAACTCAAAGGCAAACTCAACGGTTTCGCGCTCCGCGTCCCGACTCCAGACGTCTCTGTAGTAGACCTTACAGTAGTGCTTGAAAAACCTGCTACGGTCGACTCTGTCAACGCAGCTATGAAGGAATACGCGGAAGGCAAGCTCAAGGGCATCCTCGGGTATGAACCGGAAGACCTTGTTTCTATGGACTTCCTTGGGGACAGTCGTTCATCTGTATTTGCTCCAAGGCACACGCTTGCCATGGGCGATAAGATGATCAAAGTCCTTTCATGGTACGATAACGAGTGGGCGTATAGCAACAGGGTCATCGACCTTGCGAACTATATACTCGCTAAAGGGCTGTAATATATGGACCTCAAAACTTTTACACCGGCTGATGTAGCTGGAAAAAAAGTTTTAGTCAGAGTTGACTTTAACGTCCCTATCGCGGACTCGAAGGTCAGCGACGACACACGTATTCTAGCTCATCTGCCAACGCTGCGCGCGCTTGTCGACGCCGGAGCCAAGGTTGCGCTTATGTCTCACCTAGGAAGGCCCAAGGGAGAGTTTAACCTTAAATATACGCTTGAGCCGGTTGGCAGGGAACTTGAGAAACTTACGGGCTGGAGAGTAAAATTTATCCCAGACTGCGTTGGCGACAAAGTCAAGTCCGCTGTATCTGATTGGAAAGACAACGAGATACTTCTCCTTGAGAACGTGCGTTTCTATCCTGAAGAGGAGAAGAATGACTCTGGATTTGCCAAGAAGCTGGCGGAGAACTTTGACGTATTTGTAATGGATGCATTCAGCGCCTCGCACAGGGCTCACGCTTCCACGCGCGCGATAGCAGAGTTACTGCCGTCGTTCTCAGGCGCCCTTATCAAACGAGAGATATCCATGCTCAGCGCGGCAAGGGACAACCCCCAAAAGCCGTTTGTGCTGATACTTGGAGGGGCAAAGGTGTCGGATAAAATCGCGGTAGTGGAAAATATGCTCGATAAAGTCGACACGATCCTAATTGGCGGCGGGATGGCTTTTACTTTTATTAAAGCCATGGGCGGACATATTGGAAAATCACTCTGTGAGACTGAAAAGCTGGATTTTGCTTCTCAGATGCTTGAAAAAGCGAAAACCTTGGGTGTGGAAATGGTTTTGCCAACAGACGCGATAGCCGCCGACGAATTTAAGGCCGATTCTCCATACGTGGCGGTGCCCGCAAATTCTATCCCTGACGATAAAATGGGGCTTGATATCGGGCCCGAGACGGCAAAAACGTTCAGCAAGGTTATCCTTGACGCAAAAACAGTCCTATGGAACGGGCCGATGGGAGTCTTTGAAATGCCAGCCTTTGCAAATGGCACGGAAGCTATCGCCAAAGCGATGGCCGACGCTACCAAAGCGGGAGCTCTGACTGTCGTAGGCGGGGGAGACTCGGCCGCGGCGGTAGCTTTGTTCCATTGTGAGGACAAAGTATCTCACGTTTCGACAGGCGGGGGAGCGAGCTTAGAATTTTTTGAAGGAAAAATGCTCCCTGGAATAGAACCATATATCATCAATAACTAGAATTTAGGCTCATCTAATATAGGCGGTTTTCGATATCATCATCTAAGGAGATAACCAATGCTATTTCTTCTTCAGCGCTAGAAGCGGCTATATTTGCCCCGGCGATATCGCTTGAGAGCTGCGCGAGGGCGAAAGGTACGGCAAAAATCATCCTCGGCGCTGAAAATATGTACTGGGAAGAAAAAGGAGCCTTTACCGGTGAAATTTCTCCCGTAATGATAAAGGAAGTTGGATGTACGCATGTTATTATAGGACATAGCGAGAGGCGTCATATATTTCATGAGACGAATGAAGAAGTCAACAAAAAAGTTATAGCTGCGCTAGCAAACGAACTGACTCCGGTCATGTGTGTCGGAGAGCTCCTTCAGGACAGGGAAAGCGGAAAAACGTTCGATGTCATCAAAACACAAATCGTTGAAGGAATAAAACTAATCGAACCATCAGAAGTGGCCGCCAACGTCATCATCGCATACGAACCCGTCTGGGCCATCGGCACCGGAAAGACTGCAAGCAGCGAGGACGCCGAGGAAGTTTGCGCGTATATCAGAAAATTGATAGCCGAACTCTGCGGAAGCGAATGCGCCGATAAAGTTATTATCCTTTACGGCGGAAGCGTAAAATCAGAGAATACTTCATCTATTATGGCACAGAACAATATCGACGGAGTT
The DNA here is from genome assembly GCA_030539135.1 of Synergistaceae bacterium. Classification (GTDB taxonomy): domain Bacteria; phylum Synergistota; class Synergistia; order Synergistales; family Synergistaceae; genus JAUNSQ01. The sequence continues at coordinate 3,698 of JAUNSQ010000120.1, forward strand.
CTTGTCGGAGGAGCTTCTCTTAAAGTGGACAGCTTCACGGCGATTATCGAAGCGGCCCTATAATTTAAGTTGATTGCAAAAATTTCGACTTGCTAGGATCGATTTAAAGGCCCATAAAATTTTACGGAGGTAGTTTTATACCTCCGTTTTTCATTGGAATTCAATGGTATTCACGTAACATAAGATATATTATAGGACATGGGCTTGGTCGCGGCTTATCGCGCCATACACTACAGCCCGCGAATATAGTATCGCCTCAATGGCGACATTTGTCAACAAGGCAAAGTGGGACGGCTCACGGTAACGCCCGATGCGGGCTCAGTATCGCCCGCGCTCATTTCCTCGCCGTGTCTGTGATGTGCTTCTGGCGCGGGCCCGATCGGACCGGCTATCTTGTAATGGCCGCCGCCTGGCGGCGGCTCCTGCTGTCGTTCGGGGCGGCGCGGCGGCTACGCCGCCAAGCGCGCCGCGTCCCGCCTCAAGGTTTAAATCCCTTGACCTTTTTCTCAAAGTGCCCTTTGTTCTTTGCGCCGCCATAGACAGGCGGCAAGCCGGCCACCGCTGGGCGCGTAGACGCGCCGCGCGGCGACCGCCGACAAGTGTGTTTGACCGATAGCAGGAACGATAAAAGCCCTCTTCGGCGCTAACGCGCCGAGGAGGGCTCCGGCTTGGGTGGTTGCTATTTGCGGGTTACAACGAAAAACGCTATTAGCGCAACTACGAGCACCGCAATGATATATACGTGTAGGTCTGTGAGCATGAAGCCCATCTCCCTTTTATGCGGCGGTCGGTTCGATTTCGGTCGTGTCCGTAGTTGTAAGCACGGCTCCTGTTTTACTGGCCAGTGTGATGTTGAACGGCTGTTGTGTCATAAGCGCGTCAAGCGCCGCCCTTACAAGAGCGTCTCCGCCTTCTTCAAACAGTGCGTCTGCCGCATTGTTGACCGTTACATTAAAGTCCTTTCCCGCGTCGGTACGGAATTTTAAGACGACTTTTTTAGCGACTGTCATTAGATTTCACCTCATCCCTCAACCAAAAGGTTGACTTTCTTTTCTTTGGTCGCGGTCACAGGATAAGCCATCAGATTTTTGATGGTGTTTTTGAACGCCGCGAGCTCAGTAGCCGTGATGTTCTCTTTCATGCGGCTAAAGTTCGCCGTGGCCTCGG
>JAUNSQ010000006.1:0-8932 GCA_030539135.1 Synergistaceae bacterium
TCGCTTAAGCTCTTTGGAACCACGCGACTATCGCGTGGTTTTCTTTTGACAATAAGCCGCCCGTGAAGGGCGGCGAGGAAACATAAATGATATTAGGAAAGTACAGGCGTTAAGCGAACATTTCTTAATTATTTGTAACTAATCCAACCGTTTGAATCTTCTCCAATTTCTTTATGAGCCCACTCACTATTCAGAAAACCCTCTATTGTCAAATTATTTATAAGTTTATAACAATGATTATTATTACTATTCAACTCACAAAAAGCAAGTACAATTTTTTTATTACCTTCAATAATTTTAGCTTTGTCAAGTCTTATTTTGTCTTTTTCATTATTATTCCTATCATTCCATTGTACTAAAGTATATTCTTCTAATTTATCGATAGCTGTCTTTATATTTTTTGCAATCGCTTCTCTTTTTGCTTTACTATTCTCCCCACTTGTAAAAACTTGAAACCACACTCCACAACGTTTTTCTTTATCATCATAATCATCCATAATAAGTTTAAAGAAATCCTTACTGTAATTCCCAAAATTTCTAGTTTTTGGTTCCTTAGTCGAGCCCTCGCTCTGTGTCTCTGCCGGGTTCTCGGCTTTTAGTTCTATATCAAATAGTGGATTATGTTTTTGGTCATATAACGTCATATCGGTTCTTGCTCTCATATAGTGCCGTACGGATGACTTGGATGAGAAACTATAACTTTTGTTCGTTGGAGTTTCTATCGAATAGAAAAAAATCTTGCTTTTTTCTATATATCTGGCTAAACAAAAGCGAGCTTCTTGTTCGCTAACTCTCACCTCTGTACCATTCTTTGGAAAAATCAACTGCATATGCTGATTATCAACATCATTAACATGCCCAAAATTCCAGACACCATTTTCTTTATTGTTTTGAGCTTTATACAAATCACAAAGCGTTTTTGCCGTATCTATCAACAAGCTCTCTAGCTTATTTTGATAATCTTCCACACACAACACCTCCAGTTTTAATAGGGGACATATCGCCATCATTATATACCCGCGCACACGAAGAGAGCCGCGCTGTTGCGCGGCTCTCCCGTGATGTGGTGTTTCCTGTTGGAGTGTCTCTTGTTTATTCCGCCGAGATGTATATGGTCTGGCCGCCGCGCGAGACGAGCATAGCTAGAGATCTGCCTTTCGAAGGCATGGTCCTGTTCCAATCGGAGACGGTGTTCATCGTGACCTTATTAACCTCTAGTATCACGTCGCCCTGACGGATGCCCAGCGCCTGTCCCTCGGAGCCGCGCTCTACATCGACTACGACGAGCCCTTTGCTCTCTTTGAGGCTGTAGCGTTTCATCATGTCGCTGCTGTTCTCGGCAACGGTTATCCCCATCTTCGTAGCCGTCTTAGGTTCAGCTGTCTCCTTAGGAGATGCTCCTTTGCTCTGCTTCACGGTCTTGCCGCCCTCTATCTCGCCGAGCACTACGTTTATGGTCGTCTTCTTGCCGTCGCGGAATATCTCGAACAACACTTTGTCCCCGGCAAGTTTGTTTCTGACGGAGAATACGACGTCCTGGCTGTTCTTTATCTTCTTGCCGTCGATGGCGGTTATCACGTCGCCGCGCTTGAGTCCGTACTTATCGGCCGGCGAGCCCTTCTGCACGTCAGCGATGATGGAGCCCTCTTTGCTCGGTATCTTGTAGGATTCGACAAGCGACGCGGTAAGCGGCTGCACCGTTACGCCGAGCCAGCCGCGGCGGACTTCGCCATGCTTGATGAGGTCGTCCATTATCTGCTTAGCCATGTTGATAGGGACCGCGAAGCCGATGCCCTGAGCGTAGGGGACAATGGCTGTGTTGATGCCTATGACGTTGCCCTTGAGGTCAATGAGCGGACCGCCGCTGTTGCCGGGATTGATGGCCGCGTCGGTCTGCATGAAGCCCTGGAAGTTCACGTCAGCGGCCTGGAGCGTCCTGTTTTTCGCGGAAACGACGCCCGCCGTGACGGAGTTCTCAAATCCGAGTGGATTGCCGATAGCTACGACCCACTCGCCGACTTCCGTCTTGTCGGAATCACCAAGGTTTAGTATCGGAAGGTCCTTCGCCTTTATCTGTATGACCGCGAGGTCAAACGTCGGATCCTGCCCAACCTTCTTCGCGTCAAACGTGCGCCCGTCGAGCAGCGTTACTTTTATCTTGTCCGCTCCCTCTACGACGTGGTTGTTCGTAAGGATGTATCCCTCTTTGCTCACGATGAAGCCGGAACCCTTGCCGCGCCTCGGGACTATGCGCTCCTGAGTTCCGCCGCGCCGTCCGCCAAAGAACTCTTCGCCGAAGAATTCTTCAAAGAACGGGTCGCCGCTGAACGGGTTTGACATCATGCGCTGCTTGACCATCGTCTCTGTGTCGATGTTGACGACCGCAGGAGAACTGCTTTTGACTATGCCGACTATCGGATTGCCCGTATAGGCGTCCTGAGCCGATGCGCTCTGCATCACGACAGGAGCAGTCTCTGTCTCATGCTTCGCCATAAACTGTCTGCCGGCTATGTATGAGCCAAAAGCTCCTCCGGCGAACAATATAGCCGCGCCGCCCACGGCCGCGCCAATCTTTTTTAGAGTGTTGAAAGTTTTTTCCCTGTCCATACGCCGCACCCCCACGTATAAATGTTTGATATGGCGGAATAATTTCTCCGCGTTAGAACCGTTATATCTGACTATTCTATTCACTCTTGAACATAATACATCAAGAATATTACTTATGATTGACACGGCGAAACTGCTGTCATGTTATAATAGGCCGTGGTTTACAAAAATTCTGCGCCATAGAGGGATTATATGAATATTGGATATAAGACGCCATTCCATATAACCAGAACTTTTGTACTATTGCTGCTGCTCTTTGCGACAGTCCTCTGCGCGGGATGGCTGATAGTAACGCATGTCCACGGCGTATTCCTCAGCCACGACGCCACGCAGAACCGCTCGGTCGTAACGCTGGCGGCGAACATAGTGGACGAACGCATTTCGTCGCGACTGCTCCGTCTACAGGCTCTGACATATATCCCCTCAAAAACTATCTCACAGAATATGGAATCTGTCCTTAATAAGCTGAGAGACGAGGCGGCGAGGATGGGCTACTTCCGGATATCGGTCGTCTCGGTGGACGGGAACGCGACAGGGACTGACGGCAGCAAGTTCAATATTGCCGGGGACGAACAGTTCCAGAAGGTGAGCGGCGGCTTCATGCTCACGTCGGATATAATGCTCGACAGGGTCAAGGACCCAACAAAAGCATTCCGTGAAATAGTCGTGCTGGAGGCGCCATATTATTCCGGCGCCCAGATAAAGGGCACGATCGCAGCTACTATACAGCTTTCGGACGCGGGAATTCTGCTTGACAATATCAACATCCCCTACAGCGGGGCGTCGCTCTTCCTCGTGGATAAAAATTACAACGTCATCACACACTCAGGGTTATTCACGGACAACAGGATGTTTTTGGGAAGAAGCTGCAGCTTCTTCGACTTCATGTCAAACGTGCTCACGGACCAAGAGGCAGAGAACATCCGCGCCGCGCTCGAGACTTCCGGGAGCGATATTTATTCATACACGTCCGAACAATATGAGCGCTATCTATCATTCGCCCCTCTCCCCAGCACTGACGGCTGGAAGCTCATCGCCGTATCATCGGAGGACAGCATCCGGGCGACGCAGTCCTCTTTCATGTACAAGGCGATGCTTCTGGTTATGGCCGTCATCCTTATCGCGATATTCATAATAGGATATCTTTACATTCTAAGCTGGAAATACCAGCGTATACGCTCGCTTTCGATGAGCACGATCGACAAGGCGGGGCTGTTTATAATAATGCTCTCGCAAAACGGCGATGTCTCCTCCTGTGACAAAACCTTCACGGATTACCTTGATATACCTGAGAGTAAGAACTTCAGCCTTCTCCGATTCATGTCCCCCGATCAGAATATATTCCCCGCCGCGTTCAGCGGCGAATATACCGCCAAGCTGCACTTAACGCTGCAGAACGGAGAAGAAAAGTATCTGATGGTACGTATCATAGGCGACAGCGAAGACGGATATTACTACACCCTCGCGCTGGACGTATCGGCCGACGAGGCGGCTCAGCGGAAGATATTTGACATGGCTTACATCGACCAGACGACAAGGCTGCCGAACAGGGCCAGCTTCATACAGAAGGTCGACGAGATATCGGCCATGCCGGCAAACGAAAGGTCGCTGCACGCGTACCTCTTCATAGATATCAACGACGCGCGCAAGATACTTGAGATATTCGCAGAGCAGACATATCTGAAGACGCTCCTCGAGGTCTCGCAGAGGCTGTCGGCGGTCGCCGCGCAGTATAACGCCCACATATACAGCCTTGACAACGACGACTATGTCATCTTAGTCGACGGCCTTAAAGATATCAGCGAGACGAGCAAGATATGCGGCGAGATAATCGGCTGTTTCTCCACGCCGTTCCAGAACGGGGGCAACTCCTTCATGGTAACAGGCCGTATCGGAGTCGTCCCGTGCTCCGACCTCACAGGCGACATGGGCATATCTTCTAGCGATATCTTCAAATTCGGGGAGATAGCCGTAAGACACGCGAAGGTATCGGACAACGTATTCATACTCGACATGGAAACATATATGTCCACAGTGAAAGGGCTCGATATGGAGATGGACCTGCGCAATTCCATAGACAACAACGAGCTCTCCCTATACTATCAGCCGATATACAACGCGCTGGAGGACAGGATAAGCGGCGCGGAGGCACTTCTGAGGTGGAACAGCCCCAAGCACGGCAGCGTGCCGCCTAGCGTCTTTATCCCAATGGCTGAAAGGTGCGGCTTCATCAACAAACTCGGCGCGTATGTGACAGAGGAATCTATGAAGTTCGCGACAAATCCGGCGATAACGTCCAAGCGCATCAAGATAAAATTCAACGTCTCCGCGGTCCAATTCCTGCAGGTAGACTTCGTTGAGAAGCTGTTCGAAGTGTTCCATAGGTATTCGCTGCCGCCGAGATCCGTCGGTATAGAGATCACAGAGTCCGCTTTCTCCAACAACAAAGACGAGTTCACTGAAAAGCTCAACCGTATCCGCGAGGAGGGCATACTCGTTTCGATAGACGATTTCGGAACAGGATACTCGTCGCTGTCATACCTAAAGGACATGCCGGCCGACTACATGAAGATAGACAAGAGTTTCATAGATTTCATTGAGACATCGTCAAGGCAGAGGATAATATTCAACTCCATAGCGTCGCTTGGCAGGGCGCTGGGGCTGAAGATAGTCGTTGAAGGCGTGGAGACGCCGGAGCAGTTCGCCTTTGCTCTCGAGAGCAGCTGCGATTTGATACAGGGCTTCCTGATATCACGCCCCATCCCTGAGAAAGAATTCCTGAAGTTCATCGACTCGTTCTCGATACGGTGAGATATTTATATAAAGACACAAGGAAGGCCCGCGCTAACGCGGGCCTTCCTTTATATATCTGAGTTACATTATTTGCCTGGCCCCTAGTACGAATGGCGGCGGCGTCTCTGCGGCGCGGGACGTGACGTCGCTCCGTCACGCGGGCAGACTATCACGCGTCTCGACGGTTCTTCGCCAATCGACCGCGTCTCAACGTCTTTGCTGTCTCTGAGCGCCACATGGATTATGCGGCGTTCCCAACTCGACATAGGTTCAAGGCTCACGGGGCCGCCCTTGCGCACAGCCTCGCGCGCCACGGAGTCCGCGAGGCGTGAAAGCGCGCGTTCTCTCCTATCGCGGTAGCCGCCGCAGTCGAAGCGCACACGCCTTGTGGACATGTCCTCATGGCATACGAGGTTAGTGAGGTATTCCAATGCTTTAAGCGTCTCGCCGTATCTGCCGATAACTACCCCGACGTCTTCGCCTACGAGATTTATCATCCCATCGTCGGTGAGCTCCGGCACAAGGTCCAAGTCCATCCTGTCCAGCATTTCGTTTACGAAATAACAGGATTTGATATAGGAGATGGGAGCAAACGGGCGTATCTCAACTTTAAGGTTGCTTCCAAGTATCCCGAAAAGCTTCTTGTCCTCGGCGATGACATTGGCCTCTATGTCATCGGCCGTTATTCCCCACATCTCAGCACCCCTAGCGCGGGCCGCGCCGATGGAGGAACATTCAAGTATCACGGACTCGATTTCAGGAAGCGGAGGCTGTTCTTCTCTGTGTGTCATCGCTATTCGTCCTCTTCCTCTTCGTCATCATCTTCATATTCGTCGTCATCTTCGTCCTCCGCGGTTCCGGCAGCCGGTTTGTTCTTATGCAGCGTCGGCTTTATGGCGAGCTCCTCTTTCGTCTTTTTCATGACGAAGTACTGCTGGGCGACGCCCATCAGCGACGAGAGTCCCCAATAGAGCATTACCCCGCCAGGCATCGAAAGGCAGATGAACGCCATGAATATCGGCATTATCGTGTTCATCGTAGCCATCTGCGGATTGTCGCCGCCCGTGAGCTTCTGCTGAGCCCATGTGAGGAACGAGATGGATATCAGGAGGAGCAAGTTCGGCAGATAGAGACCGACGTTGGCAAGTCCCGCCGGATTATTGAGCACTCCGTTGAGGACGGCCAGAACGCCTGCGGTCCCCTGCGTTCCTTCCGCTACGCCCACGGCCTGAGCCAGCCCAGACGTCGTTGAGGAACCTAGCAGTATACCCATGAACGAAGTCCCTGCAAAATCATACGTGCGCAGGACGTTAAACAGCAGGATGAGTATCGGGAGCTGTACGAGAAGAGGCAGACAGCCCGCGGCGGGGTTGACATGGTTCTCTTTGTAGAGCCTCATCATCTCCTCGTTCAGCTTTGTCTTATCGTTGGCGTACTTCTCCTGAAGGACCTTGAGACGCGGCTGTATCCTCTGCATCTGCTGCATGCTGGTCATCTGTTTCTGGTTGAGCGGATAAAGTACGATCCTTACGACTATTGTCAGAAGGACAATGGAAAGTCCAAAAGAATTTGTTAACCCGTAAAAGAATTCAAGAATCTGAAGAAGCAACTGGCTTGCACCGTTCCAAATTGCGCTCAATACACACACCTAACCTTTCGAAGTCTTGTTAAACAATTTTCCTATCCAAACCTTGAGGCCTATATCTTCCGGTTCCGGGACCGGATCATATCCGCCGGGGGTCCAAGGCCCGCAGCGTAATATTCTGTGTAAACCGAGCAGAGTTCCATAAAACAGCCCGTAACGATCTATTGCCTCCGCCGTATAATCCGAACACGACGGATAAAACCTGCATTTTTTGCTCCCCAGTAAAGGTGAGAGCACCGTCTGATAAAAACTTATACAGAACAACCCTATACAAGAAGGAATCTTTTTTAACTTCACTTAGCGTCGACTTCCCAGTCTATCCCAAGCCAGTCGTCCTTCATAAGGTTCCTGCGCTTCAGTGAACGCGCAATATCCAAATATATGTCGCGCGCGGAAGCCGAAAGCCCGTTCTCGCGTAGCGACGCGACGATCCAGACGCCGTCTTTCATCCATGGCAAAAGCCTCCGAAAGGACTCCCTGAGCACCCTGCGGCCTCTTGTCCTCTTGACGGCCTTGGCTATCTTCTTGCCAACGGTCACTCCTACCAGCGTGGGGTCGGAGGGTCGTTCCACAAAGAATAACCGCACCAGCTCGCCTGTTTCACGACGTCCGGTGCGGAATACGATGTCAAACTGCCATCCGCGTTTGAGCCTTACAGCGGATGAAAAGCCGAAATCCACGGCTGATTAGACGGCGAGACGCGCCCTGCCCTTACGGCGACGATTCCTTAGAATGCGGCGTCCGCTCGGAGAAGCAGAACGAACTAGAAAGCCCATTGAACGTTTGCGTCTGGTGTTGTGCGGCTGAAATGTTCTTTTCACAGACTACACCTCCTGTGGTTCATTTTCACATAGTAATCTTTAATAATTATCTTATCAGCAACCTGAATAATATATCATACACTTTGCCATGGGGCAAGATAAAATCTTAAAACAGGCGACGATGTGAGAGATATTTTACACAATAATCGAAGAAAACACAAACGGCTATTGCAGAATTCGGCATATATGTGCTAATATATCCTCTGTCTTTTGTGAAGGAGGTGACGGCATTGCCAAATAAGAAATCAGCAAAGAAACGAGTTCTGATCGCGGAGAGAAACCGCATATACAACCGCTTCTGGAAAACGCGCTGCAAGAACGCAGTTAAGAAACTCCTCGAAGCAGTGGGACAGAAGGATCCCGAGCTTGCAACAAAGAGGCTGAACGAGGCTCAGGGCGTACTTGATAAAGCGCGTCGTCCACCGGAATACAGCATCCCGCCGCAAGGCCAATATGGCTGCGAAGGTCAAAGGACTTTCCGCATAACTGACACTATAATTACAGCCAATAAAAAACAGCGAAGTTTTGTCTTCGCTGTTTTTTTATGCCTTGTTGTCTAAGATTATTTATTTTCCTTTTTCAAGGATCTCTATCAGAAGGGCCTCAAGGCTGTTCCATCCGGCTCCTGCCCCGCCCTTTTCGTCGACGTTTATCCTTATCAGCCCCATGACGAACCGCGAAACAGCGTCTTTGCCGTAGCGTTTAGCCGCGTACCCCGCCATCCTCCACGCGTAATCGCGGGCTCCCATGGATTTCGCGAACATCGCAGATTCCCTCGGGTTCACCGCCGCGTACCACGCCAGCCTCATCCTGTTGTGGAGGGCTGATGTGAGCGGGATAAGGTCGCCGTTATTTGAGATAGAACGAAAATTTTTCAGCACTGCGATCCTGTCGCCGTTGCAAAGCCCGTCAAGCAGACGCAGCAGACTTTTGCTGCCGTCGTCGAGACACATGGCGTTGACGTCTTCAGCAGTAACGACCTCGCCGCGCTTCATGACGGACAGGCTTTTCATCTGCCCGCGGATCTCCTCCGGGTCTTCGATGAGTTCGACTATTAGGGATATCG
>JAUNSQ010000006.1:8942-10315 GCA_030539135.1 Synergistaceae bacterium
CGCCCCGCCGTCCATCTTGACGTTCATCTCGCGCGCGAGGTTGGAGACCCACTGCTGAAGCTCCCTGGGCCAGCGAGGAAATTCCGCAGGCTTAAGAATGGTGCATTTTTTCAGGACATCTTTGGGTATAAGTTTCGATGGGTCCGAGTCATAGACGAGGACGATTATCACAGGCGAGTCATCATCTATCATAGAGGAGAGCTGCTCCGGCATCGGCCCCATAAGGGCAGCCGAATCGACTATTATAAGGCGGTTCTCGTCAAAGAGCCCGCCCGACATGTTCTCGGAGAGGAGGGGGACCCATTCGCCGCCCTCCTGTCTTCCTCCAAGGACATATCCCTTGCTTTCATATTCTGCGGCCGTCTCCTCCAGAAGGCGCCGCTGGCCCGTGCCGGAGGCGACGATCAGACGGAGACTCGGCATCAGCCTTTTACCACTATATTGACGAGCCTTCCCGGAACCGCGATGACCTTCACGACTTCCTTCCCGTCAATACGGTTCTTAGTCTCTTCCCTGGACATGACATCGGCTTCGAGTTCTTCTTTGGAAAGCCCCGCCGCCACGCTGAACTGCTCGCGCACCTTGCCGTTTATCTGGAGGACTATCGTCACGCTGTCCTCAACGAGCGCGTCTTTCTCTACTTCAAACCACGTTTCCTTCGAGAGGAACGTTGCGTTGCCTATCATGTGCCAGAGTTCCTCGGTGATATGCGGCGCAAACGGCGAGAGGCAGCAGAGCAGGGTCTCGACCGATTCCCTCATTATGCTCCAAGCCGCGGCGTTCGCCGGTTTGAAAGCCGCGAGAGCGTTCGTAAGCTCCATGAGCCTCGCGACGGCCGTATTGAACTGGCGTTCGTCACGTATGTCCCTCGTAACGCGGTCGAGCGTGCTGTTGGTCATACGTTTGATGTCGCGCTCCGCCGCGTCAGTTATATCCTCCATGGCGACATGCGTTCTCGACGCGGCTTTGAGACCTTCAAGGTTGTTCTCCACCAGTCTGTAGACGCGTCCAAGGAACCTGTTTGCCCCTTCGACTCCGCGTTCGGACCAATCGAGGTCTTTTTCGGGCGGAGCCGCAAAGAGTATGAAGAGGCGCGCTGTGTCCGCGCCGTATTTCTTTATTATCTCGTCCGGGTCAACAACGTTGCCAAGGGACTTTGACATCTTCGCGCCGTCTTTTATGACCATCCCCTGAGTGAGGAGGCGCTGGAAAGGCTCTCTCATATCCTTCGGCAGAAGCCCAAGATCTGCGCAGACCTTCGTAAAGAATCTCGCGTAGATGAGGTGCAGGCACGCATGTTCGATGCCGCCTATGTACTGATCGACAGTCATCCAGTACGCCGCGTCCTCTTTCTTGAACGGCACTTCCTCACT
>JAUNSQ010000006.1:10325-22377 GCA_030539135.1 Synergistaceae bacterium
AAAGTACCATGACGAGCAGAAGAATGTGTCTATCGTATCTGTTTCGCGCTTCGCGGGTCCGCCGCAGACGGGGCATGTCGTGTTGACCCAGTCCTCGCGCGTTACGAGCGGGTTGCCGCCGTTCTTTGGCATCTCTATATCGAGCGGGAGTTTCACCGGCAGCTGATCTTCCGGCACAGGGACTATGCCGCAGTGGTCGCAGTAGACCATTGGTATCGGCGTTCCCCAGTAGCGCTGGCGCGAGATGAGCCAATCGCGCAAGCGGAACTGGACTTCCCTCTTGCCAAGTGATTTAGCCTCGAACCATTCTGCTACCTTCGTTATCGTCTCGTTCGTCGGCAGTCCGTCGAACTCGCCGGAGTTGCATGCCGTACCGTCGGCTTCTGTCGCCGCCGGCATCGTATCGCCATCAGGGATCGAACCGTCGGCGTTGCGAACGACCGGGATTATCTTTATGCCGTACTTACGTGCAAAGTCAAAGTCACGCTGGTCGTGCGCGGGCACGCCCATGATGGCGCCGGTGCCGTAATCCATAAGGATGTAGTCGGCTATCCATATCGGGACTTTCTTTCCGTTTACGGGGTTTATCGCGAAGAAGCCTGTGTCCAAGCCCTCTTTATCCACTCCTACAGCCGTGCGCTCAATGGCGCTTCTCGATGACATCCTTCTCGCAAAGGCCCTCATCTCCTCGGCTTTCTCTCCGCCAACCTTGTTGGCAAACTCTTCGACAAACGGATGCTCCGCCGCCAACGCGACGAAGGTCACTCCGAAGATCGTGTCTATACGTGTCGTGAACGCTTCTATCTTGAGGTCGGAGTCAGCGATGTCCATCTTGAAGTGGACTCCTTCCGAACGGCCTATCCAGTTGCGCTGCATAGATATGACGCGTTCCGGCCAGCCGCCCTTGAGCTCGTCAAGGCAGTCGACGAGTTCCTGCGCGTAGTCTGTTATACGAATGAACCACTGGTCTAGCCCACGCTTCGTCACGGGAGTGCCGCAGCGCCAGCAGACGCCGTCGCCCACTACCTGTTCGTTGGCAAGGACGGTCTTGCACTTCTCGCACCAATTGACCGGCGCATGCTTGCGGTAGACAAGTCCTTTTTTGTAGAACTGGAGGAAGAGCCACTGGTTCCATCTGTAGTACTTCTCGCTGCACGTCTCGACACGGCGTCTCCAGTCGTAGCTGTAGCCCGCGTGTTTGAGCTGCTGCGTCATGTGTTCGATATTGTTCCACGTCCACTTTGACGGGTCCGTGTTGTGCTGGATGGCCGCGTTCTCCGCGGGCATACCAAACGAGTCGAAGCCCATCGGGTAAAGGACGTTATATCCCTGCATCCTCTGGAAACGCGCGAGCAGGTCGCCTATCGAATAGTTGCGCAGGTGACCCATGTGGAGCGCGCCGCTTGGATATGGGAACATTTCAAGACAGTAAAACTTTTTCTTTGAAGGGTCGGTCTCTACTTCAAATATCTTCGAGTCTTTCCATTCTTTTTGCCATTTAGACTCAATGGCCGCGAAATCATAAGGCATGTGTATCTCCCCCGTTGTTCGAAAAAATTACATTTTTAATGCGTACATCGTAGAATTATATACTTAGGCCGCCCCGCGGGCAAGAGATAAGACTTAGCGCGGCGATACGCTTTTTACGTTTTGAATAGTGCCGGCATGATGCTAATATATCAAGAAGAAAGAAATATAATCTATGTTTTATATTTTTAGGGAGGTGGACAGGTATGATCGAGTTGACAAAAGAGAACTGCGACGCGGAAGTCCGCGAGGAAACGTCGCGTCCCGTCGTAGTAGATTTCTGGGGCCCAACGTGCGCGCCGTGCATGGCGCTCAAACCGCGCTACCATGAAATGGAGAAAGAATTCGGCGACAAGGTGAAATTTACTTCCGTCGATTGTTCGGCGAACATGAAGGTCACGATCAAATTCAAGGTCATGGGGCTTCCAACGTTCCTCTTCTGGAAGGACGGGGCGGAGGTCAAGCGTCTGACGAAGGACGACTGCACCGAAGAGAATATCAGAGCGGAGATAACAAACCTTATCGGATAAATATTGGAGGCTGTTGCGATGGGTATGCTAAACGGCAAGAAACTTCTCCTGTTCGGAGAAGAGGGAGGCATATCGGCGGATATCATGGCGGACTGTCTTAAAGACAGCGGAGCTGAGATAATATTTTCCGTCACAGAATGCCCCACCTGATCGGCAATTCCGGCGATGACCCCTGAAAATCAGCAGAGCGTAAAGGACCTGGCGGAGAAATTCGAAGCCGCGGACTGTGTCGCGATACTTGGCTCATCCTCCGCAGACGGCGCGGAAATATACGCCGAAACTCTCACGACAGGCGACCCTGTTGAGATAGGGGCACTCGCGGAAGTCCAGTTGGGACTTCCCATATACCATTTTTTTGAGGAAGAGATACGCGCGGAGTGCGACAAAAAGAAATGGGACAGATATATCCCCATGGTCGCGGCGCTGCTTGACCCGGAAGAATTGACCGCCACGGTCAAAGCGGTACGCGAAAGGTAAAAATGTGAAGAAGCTCGTTCCAGTCAACGGAGCGAGCTTCTTTATACGCTAGGTCTATTTCTTCTTTGGCTTCGCTATTACCCACTGCTGAACTTGCTGCCCCCTCGGCAGCATGCCAACGTCCAGCCACGTATAGAAAAATCCCTCCGCGGACTGGACGGCATACCCGTCCTGACAGTGGTCAGTCACGTCGTAGGAGTCCATGAAGATTATCATATCGTCGGCCGTCGCGTCGGTGTCCATCGTGTCATAGCCTATTACAACGCGCCAGTGTCCGCCCCAGTACATATTCTCGACCATTATCGGCGTATTATTCTTTAAGTTTTCAACCGCGAAATCTTTGAAAGCATCGGGCGATTTGAAACTCCGCCCAATCGTCTTGTCCCCGCTGGTCAAGCTCGACTGTACGTCCCAACCAAGCGAACGGAAGAAATATGACATCTTCTCCGTGCTCGTCCCAAGCTCGCCCTTTTCGTCGATGCGCGTCAGGGTCCCCATTTCTTTCGCTAACTGCAACTCATGGAAGTTCTTGACGCCATAATGATAGAGCACGGTCAGCGCGCATGCGGGGCCGCAGGTCGTCTCCTTCGTCTGCTGATAAGTCTTGTACCCGGTTATAATGGTAAGCCCGCCGTGGTTCTTCATCTTATAAAAATCTGGCGTCGTGAAATAGGGCGAGCCGGGGTAATCGCCTACGCCCTGATACGCCGACGCGCCATTTGATATTATGTCGTAGCTTTTAGGATAAGGTATCGTGTTGTCCTCATCCTCCGCGCGGCACAGCGCGGGGCTTAATAGGGCAAAACATATTATTAAAAATAATCTGAGACCGTAATTTTTTATCTTCATTTCGCCGCCCCTTAGTCCTGCATCGACGCGCAGGCGCTGAGTCTCCTCTTGTCCTCCGACTGACCCAGCATCGAAAGCGCCACGTCAAGGACATGCAGGTTGTCGCTCCATATAAACGAAGCACCGGCCAGAATGTTATCGGGCTCCGACAGCGGCACGAAGCACAGGGTCCCGTTGACTACCGCCCAGCCTATATCTTCCCATATATACGACGCCTCCGGCGCGGAACCGAACATCTGCTTTTTCCTTACGATTATCCCCTTGTCCTCGACCGCGAGCTCGTCTGTGAACACGATCCTCTCGCCGCGCTTCAGTGTGTCGAACATGGAGGACAGCAGACGTCTGCCAAGCGCCCTCCAATATTTATTCGTCAGGATATCATAGAAATCCTTCTGCTTAGTCCTTATCGTGAACTCCCTGTCTGCGGTCCCGAACGTCGCGACGCCGACGCGTTTCGGGAACACGCCGCCGCGAACCTGGTCGTACCCCCAGCGAACGCGCGTGATCGACCTCAGAGGGATGAGCTCTCCGCACCAGACAAACCCGCTTGGATGTATGTCGAGGCTCTTTCGGAACGGCCAGACTCCAAACGTGCAGTGAAAATCTATTTCGTGGTTCCATGATTTTTGTTTATCCATGCTCGACTATCCTCGTTATAGTAGTTAATTTTTTCTTACTCTTACATACCCTGCGCCGGATACTGTAACGATCCGCATAGCCGCTTTCCTGCCAGGCAGAGGGCGGACTGAGAACATCATGGCTAGTGTCATAGTCTGCCAGCGTCCGTCGTATGTAAAAGAATATGACGACGCCTCTTCATTGCGTATCACAACGGAACTTGAAGTATACTTCTCGCTTTGTCGGCTGGGGTTACTCAGCCAAGTCATAAGCAGCACAGCATTCCCTGACGGGTCTTTCGATACCAGAATTTTTAACACTGCGTCCTCAAGCCTTGCCTCCGACATTTTGTCCGACAGCCACATCGCAAGCTCATCAGCCTCGGCCGCCACGACCTTGTCGGCATTTTCCGACAGGCTTGACGCAGAGATCGACATCAGTCCTGCGAACGCGCACAATATCGCCAAATACATGAATAATTCGATAAAAGAAAAACCTCTGTGTCTCCCGCGAAACATTTTTATCTCAGCTATTTATTCCCCCGTGGTCTTCGAGACCATCCATAGATAGAACGGGTGTTCCTTCTTATAAAGGTGTCCGCTCGTGTCGGTGCACCCATGCTTCGTCCAGCCGGTGGCTATGAGTTTGTAATCCGACGCGCGCAGCAGTCGGTATTCGAACATTACGCTGAATATCTTGATATCCGACACGCGGGCCCAAAGCTGTATCTGGTCGTCATACCTCGCAGGGTGCTTGTAACGGCAGTGGGCCTCGACGACCGGAAGCACAAGCCCCTCTTCTTCCCATTTTGAGTAGGGGGTCCCCCAAGCGCGGCATAGTTCTGTGCGAGCCACCTCAAACCAGTCGAGGTAGTTCGCGTTGTAGACTATGCCCATCCTGTCCGTCTCGCTGTAACGTACCCTTATGGTCGTGGCAAGAGTGTATTCTTTCTCCGACACGCAAAACACCTCCAATAAGCTGCAAGTTACAGCTTAACTATATCCATCTTCCTGCGCGGCGGGAACTGGCGCGTTGGCTTCAGAGCCGGATATCCGAACATTTGGCCGCCGCACATATACTCGTCCTCGGATATTCCAAGATACTTGCGCAGTTCTTCATAGCTCCTGACGGCCATCGTGAGGAACCCTGCCCAACATGCTCCCACACCAAGCGCGTGCGCTGCCAGCTCGAAATACGTCAGAGCTATCGATCCGTCCTCGGGCCACTTATAATTTTTCGGGACTACTGCGACCGCTACATGAGGAGCGCCGCGAAGCAGTATATCGTCCCCCGCCCTTGCCCTGGCCAAGATGGCGGCTCCAAATCTACCAAGCTCCGACATCGGGTCTTTGAAAATCTCCTCACGGAGCCATTTATGCATTATGTCGACTATCTCCTTTGTATTCTCTGGCGACCCGGAGACTATCCAGCGGACGGTCTGGTCGTTGCATGCGGTCGGCGCCATTCGCACCGCGCCGAATATCTTTTCGAGGACGTCGGAGGATACCGTCTTGTTTTGAAACTTTCTTATGCTGCGGCGCGTCTTGAGCAGGTTCAGCGCCGCCTCGGGCTCGGGCATAGAAAGGTCCGCCGCGCGGATGAGCTTGTCCGCGTCCATGAATGACAGCGAGTTCGCGCTCGCCGGGCAGAACACTACGCACTGGCCGCACTCTATACAACTTTCTGAGCAGCCCTTTGCCATCTCTGGGAAGCCTGATTCTCCGAAGCACAGGATCTTTGACGGGCAGACCTCCGCGCACAGCCCACACTTCGTGCATTTTGACTCATTAACAATAAGCGATTTCATCTTATCTACCTCCATTGCCTTTCATCACTTTCGCTATTTTATCATTCCGCCATGAAAAATACGAAGGCGAAAATCAGCATGACTACCAAACCCGAAATGTATTAATCCTTTATAATGCTCCTTAACACGTTGAGTTTAAAGGAGATATCACATGAAAAAGACATTTCTCACAATTATGCTCCTATTAGCCTCCGCGATACCATGCTGCGCTTCGTCAAGCACAGTCCCTCAGCATCACTGGACATATCATTCACTCCAAGTGCTTGCGGAGAAGAAACTCATCAGCGCCGATATCGTCCCTGGCAAGACATTGCTTACCGAAGATCAGGTCGCCAGCTTGATAAAGACAGCCGTCAAGAACGCGAAAACGCTTGTCGATAAGATCGGTGAGAACGAACTCGTCAGCCTCCGCCAACTCTCCAACGCGTACAAGGGTGCGCTGGCCAAAATCGGCTGTGACTTTGCAGCGCTCAGGAAGAGCATAGAAGAGTGCGCAGCAGCGGCGGGGTTCCAGACTATGGAGCCGAACGGCGGCGTGAAAGAGACCCCCGCCAGCAAGAGGGCCGCGACCTCTATAAATAAGTTCTCCTTCGATATTTACAAAGCTCTGGCGAAGACCAAGGGCAACATGTTCATCTCGCCGTACAGCATCTCGTCCGCGCTATCTATGACATACGCCGGTGCGCGCGGCAAGACGGAGGAAGAGATGGCGAAAGTCCTCGGCCTTGACAGCTCCATACACAAAAACATGGGGGCGCTGGTCAAAGAGATAAATTCCGTACCAGCCGATACCGCTAAGGTCAGCGCCGCAAACGCGCTGTGGCCGTCAAAACAGGAGGCGCTCCTGCCGCAGTTCACAGCGACTGTCAGGGAAAACTACAAGGCCGGACTTACCCAGCTAGACTATAAAAAAGACCCTGACGCGGCGGCAGCCGTGATAAACAGCTGGGTCGCAAAGCACACGGAGAACAAGATACTCGACATCATCGCCAAGGGCACGCTGACAAGAGACACCATGCTGACTCTGACGAACGCCGTGTATTTCAAGGCAAACTGGAACGACAAATTCGAGCCGGAGAACACAAGGGCCGAGGCGTTCCATACGGCGCATGGCGTCTCCGTCAAGGCCCCGATGATGACTCGCACAGGCAATGATATAAATTACGCGCGGACGGCATGGGGCGAGATAGCGGAACTGCCTTATACATACAGCCGCTTCTCGATGTTCGTGCTGCTGCCGACCGCTGGGCGTGACTTCACAGCAGCGGAGGACGCGCTCTCTGCGGAGATGTTTAACGGGCTTGCATCGAAGATGTCGGCGAGAAAAGTTATCTTGACGATCCCAAAATTCAGGGCCGAGCAGTCGTTTAGTCTGTCAAAGACATTGGCGAAGATGGGCATGCCGTCAGCTTTCGGCGGAGGCGCGGACTTCTCCGGGATAAACGGCAAGCGAAACATCTTCATCGGCGGCGTGTTGCACAAGACGTTCATCAGCGTCGCAGAGGACGGCACGGAGGCTGCGGCAGCCACCGCGGTCATACTGTCGAAGATGTCGATGCCTGCACCCGACCCTCCGATAATCTTCCGCGCCGACAGGCCGTTCATCTACGTTATCAAAGACAACGAAACAGGAGTAATTCTTTTCATCGGAAGATTTGTGAAACCATAAATAAATTGATGTAAAACGATATCCACTATGCCGAGGGTGCTACGCCCGCGGCATTTTTATTCGCACAAACCATTCTGCCGACTTGCCTCTGCGAATTAGACGTTTATTAGATGTCCTAAGTTTATACTAGCGTTAATGTATATTGGGCACCGCATAGTATACAGTTCTCTATTTTCGGAGCCCCGTATACGGAGAAATCATCTTAAAATCTTAATCGGGAGGTAACAAAAATGTCATTTGAAATGGTTAACAGCATCTTTACCATCAACACATCCGCGATCATGACCTTGGCCATGGCGGCCGTACTGCTTCTGATAGGCTATTTTGTCAAGAGCAAAGTTGATTTCCTTGGGAAATATTGCATCCCCGCGCCTGTCATCGGAGGCTTCCTTTTCATGTTCGTCACGTACCTAGGTTATGTGACTGGATCTTTCTCCTTCACGTTCGACACATATTTCCAGTCGCCGTTCATGAATGTATTCTTCACGACGGTAGGCCTCGGAGCCAGCTTCGCGCTTCTTAAGAAGGGCGGATATCTCCTGATAGTCTACTGGCTGATTGCAGGAATCGTCTCCATCTTCCAAAACGTTATAGGAATTGGCGTCGCTCAGCTTGTAGGACTTGAAGCTCCTTATGCGCTGCTCGCAAGCGCCATCTCTATGATAGGTGGACACGGCGCGGCAACGGCCTATGGAACTACGTTCACCGAAATGGGTTATGACGCCGGCGTCCTCGTAGGCGTAGCTTGCGCCACGTTCGGACTCATCTCCGCAGTCATGGTCGGAGGCCCGGTAGGCCGCCGTCTGATAGTGAAATACGACCTCAAACCAGATGTTGACGAAACATTCGACACTGACGTGACCTCCGTCAACGTAGCGGCCAAAGAACCTCTCTCGGGTCTCGACGTTATAAAGAACGTAACGGCGATACTCGTCTGCGTTGCCGTCGGAACCCAGATATCCGGCTGGATTGGCAAACTTATCGGCATGAGCTTCCCGACATACGTCGGAGCAATGTTCGTAGCAGTCATTCTCCGTAACCTTAACGAAAAAGCTCATTTCTACAAATTTGACTTCGCACTCGTCGAAGGCATCGGCGACGTAATGCTCGCTCTGTATCTCTCAATGGCGATGATGACCCTCAAACTGTGGCAGCTGTCCGGACTTATCGGCGGCGTGCTCGTCATCCTGTTCTGCCAGGTCGTATTCCTCGTGCTCGTTTCCTACTTCATCGTATTCCGCATCCTTGGGAAGAACTACGACGCCGCCGTTATGTGCGCGGGTCTTTGCGGACACGGCCTTGGAGCTACGCCGTCTGCCATCGTTAATATGACGGCCGTCAACGAGCGTTACGGCATGTCGCGCCGCGCGATGATGATCGTCCCGATCGTCGGAGCGTTCCTCGTTGACATCATCTACCAGCCGCAGACGATCTGGTTCATCAAGACATTCGTACATACGGTAGCAAAATAGTATCCGACTTAGCACAGCAGTTCTCTAATGTACTGCGTAAATATCTATAAAAATTTTTAGGAGGGCTTATCACTATGGCAAAGCTAGTTGAATGTATCCCAAACTTTAGCGAAGGCCGCGACCAGGCGGTGATCGACGGACTTGTGAAGGTCGCCCAGAGCGTACCAGGATGCACATTGTTCGACGCTCAGTCCGACGCCAGCCACAACCGCTGCGTGTTCACGCTGGTCGGTTCGCCGGAATCAGTAGAAGAAGTCGCGTTCCTGCTCTGCAAGAAGGCATCTGAGACCATCGACATGACGAAACACGAAGGCGCGCATCCAAGAATGGGCGCGACAGACGTTATCCCGTTCGTACCGACGGTCAACATGACGGTCGAGGAATGCGTAGAGATGTCCAAGCGCGTAGCACAGCGCATCTGGGACGAACTCAAGATACCCAGCTTCCTCTATGAAGATTCAGCGACGTCACCGGACCGCGTCAACCTCGCAAGCTGCAGGAAAGGCCAGTTCGAGGGCATGCCGGAGAAGCTGCTCAAACCGGAATGGGCTCCCGATTACGGTGAAAGAAAGATACATCCGACAGCAGGCATTACAGCCATAGGTGCGCGTATGCCGCTCGTTGCCTTCAACGTCAACCTCGACACGCCTGACGTTGAGATCGCCAACAAGATAGCCAAGATGATCCGTGGTTCGTCGGGCGGGTTCAAGTACTGCAAAGCCATCGGCGTAATGCTCGAGGACCGCAACATAGCGCAGGTCTCGATGAACATGGTCAACTACGAAGGCACCCAGCTCTATCGCGTCTTCGAGATGATCAGAGCCGAGGCTGACCGCTGGGGCGTCCGCATCATCGGAAGCGAAGTAGTCGGGCTGACGCCCGCCAAGGCGCTTGTCGACGCGGCGGAATACTACCTTAAGATAGAGAACTTCGATTACCATAAACAAGTAATGGAAAACCACCTCGTCGGACTTTAAGCACGGCGAAAGGAGAAAAGTTATGAGACTTACAGATCAGACACTCTCTACCTTCGTAGATACAATGGCCTCCTCCGAGCCGGCGCCTGGCGGCGGTTCCGCAGCCGCACTTGAGGGAGCCTTGGGAGCAGCCCTTACGGCTATGGTCTGTGCCCTGACCAAGGGGAAGAAGAAATACGCCGAATACGAAACTCTGGCGGCGGACACGGAGCAAAAGGCTAACACGCTGAAAGCCCGCTTCGTCGATATCATCAACAGGGATACCGACGCGTTCAACATGGTGGCGGACGTGTTCTCGATGCCAAAAGACACCGACGCGCAGAAGGCAGCGCGCAAAGAAGCTATGCAGGCCGCTCTCAAAGGCTGCACCAAGACCCCCTATGAGATGATGGAGCTGTCGTGTGAGACGCTTGAGCTTACAAAAGGGCTCATCGGACGCTCGAACGCCAGCGCCTCAAGTGACCTTGGCTGCGCGGCGTTGAGCTTGGCTGCCGCGATACAGGGCGCATGGCTCAACGTGCTCATCAACATCGGCGGGATAGACGATCAGGAGTTTGCGGATCGCTACCGTCAGGGCGGACAGAAGCTGCTCGAACGCGCTCTGCCCATGGCTAAAGAGATATACGAAGAGATCGTAAAATCCCTTTAGTGATATCGGCGGACAGGTAAAACTAAAAATTGCTGGCGCGCACCGCGAGGTACGCGCCAGCCTTTATAAGGAGATGAGGCGCCTAATGAACATCCAACGACTTACGCCTGAAGATTACACCGTCAGCAATTGGTCTGGCGGGACGACGACACAGATAGCCATATCGCCTGAAAAGGCGCTCTATGCTGACCGCGATTTCCTGTGGCGACTAAGCTCGGCCACTGTGCAGCTTGAGGAATCGGACTTCACGGCCCTGCCTGACTATGACCGCCTAATTTCTACGCTTCGCGGCAATATGATCCTAACCCACGACAGCGGCAGACCTATCACTCTCAAGCCGTACCAGACTCACGCCTTCGACGGAGGTGTCCACACCCATTCCGTCGGGAAATGCACAGATTTCAACCTTATGCTCCGCAAGGGAAAGTGCGTTGGTGAGATAGAAGGGCTGCATACCGGGGGCGGCAAGACCATAAAAACCCTCCTGCGCATGAAGGACACCTCCAAGTATGCCAGTTTCACATTCCTGCTCTACTGCTCGGAGGGCAGCGGGCAGATCAGCTGCGGCGGGCAGGAGATATCGCTGTCAGCCGGCGAGTCTATATATATCCAGGACCCGGACTGCGAATACCTGCATATATCT
Organism: Synergistaceae bacterium; assembly: GCA_030539135.1. GTDB lineage: Bacteria > Synergistota > Synergistia > Synergistales > Synergistaceae > JAUNSQ01. The sequence continues at coordinate 21,544 of JAUNSQ010000006.1, forward strand.
TCCGCCGGTCCCGCCGATTTTATGGCGGCAAGGACGGCATATTAGTCAGTCAGAACTATTTTAAGAGACGAAGCGCCGGAGAATCTCCGGCGCTTTTTTATATGAGCAGATTTTTGTATTCCACTGGCGATCACAGATTAGTCTCAAGCACCTGCCCAATCGAGAAATCATCTATCTGCAGATAATACTCGGCGCAGTCGATCAAAGGCTGCCTCGGCACAGTGCCTACTATCTCGCTGCCTAAAACGTTGACTCCATAACGCCGCGCCTCCATCTTCACAGTCTCAAAGACGCTGTATAACGAACTCTTCGAATAATCAGTGAGGTTCATAGTCACCTGCGCTACTGAGCGCTCCTCAAGCGATATGCCCATAGCCTTTACGAAGCGGAAGCCGCCGCTGATGCTTCGCACCCTCAGGCTAATCTTTTTCGCTATCTCCACGTTCGGAGTGTCAAGATTGATATTGAAATATATGACCGGCATCCTCGCCCCGATGATAGTTGCGCCCCCCGTCGGGTGCGGTGCGTCCGGTCCAAAATCCGGCTTCCACATCGGGTCCTTCATCTTCTCGGCCAGTCCCTCGAACTGCCCGCCGCGTATATCGGCGATATCTACGCGATGCGGCGCGGACGCGGACTTCTCGTAAAGGTAGAACGGCTGCCCATAACGCTCTGAGGCTTCCTTTGCCACCTCTTTCGCCAATCTGTCCGCGTCTTGTATGGAACAGTTCTTTACCGGTATGAACGGCACAACGTCAACACACCCGATGCGCGGGTGAGCCCCTTCGTGTTTCGTCATGTCGATGAGTTTGACGGCGGTCCCTATAGCCTCTA